>JANJTY010000395.1 GCA_024710865.1 Lysobacteraceae bacterium
CATCCTCCAGCGTCACGCCGACAGGCTGCCCGGTTCCCTGCTGCAGGCCGATCCGCAGCGCTACCGTCGCATCGAGCTGCACCACTGTCCGATCGCCGGCTACCAGATCCTCGCCATGGTCTGGGGCCCCGGCCAGGGCACGGGCATCCATGACCACAACGACCTCTGGGGCATCGAGGCGGTGATCCACGGCGAACTGCAGGTGGCGCGCTTCGAACCGGTCGAAGTGGCGGGCCAGGCCCTGCGCCTGAAGCCGCGCGAGGTGGTGGAGCTGCGTGCCGGCGATATCGAGGCGCTGGACGCCGAACACGGCCTGCATCTGTGCCGCAACCCGTCGCCGCGCAGCGTCGCCGTCTCGCTGCACGTCTACCAGCATCCGATCGACAGCTTCGGCGTCTACGAGCCCGAGGGCGACGGCTGGCACCTGCGTCGCGAGCACCTCACCCGCGTCGAAACCCTGACCCGCTGAGCGTCCATCGCGCACCGCTGCCGACGCAACCGACGGCACTGTCGAATCGCGGCAGCGCCGCGCGACTCACGCCGCCGCGCCCTGGGGGAAGACGCGATAGTCGACCGGCAGCAGCCCCACGCGCTCGCCCGCGCGCGGCGCCTGGCGCAGGCCGTCCTGATCCAGCTCGATCTCGACCGCGCCGCGTTGCGCGTCCCACTCGGCCTCCAGCAGGCCGCGCCCGGCATGCAGGCGCAGGGCGCGAACCGTGGCGGGCACACCCTGCTCCCGTGGCACCAAACGCCACTGGTGCGGCCGGGCCAGGAGCTGCGAGGTCCCCGTCGCGTCGATGACAGCCGGCAGCGAAAGCGCAGGGCCCAGGCCATCGGGATGGAAACGGCCATCGCGAACCTGGCCCTGCAGCGCCGACGTCGGCCCCAGGAACCCGAACACGAAGGCCGAACGCGGGCTGGCCTCCAGTTCCGCCGCCGTGCCGACCTGCTCGATCGCGCCCTCGCGGAAGATCGCGACCCGATCGGCCAGCTCCAGGGCCTCGATCTGGTCGTGCGTGACGAACACCGTGGTGTGGCCGGTGTCGTCGTGGATGCGGCGCAGCCAGCGGCGCAGGTCGACCCGCACCTTGGCATCCAGGGCCCCGAAGGGCTCGTCCAGCAGCAGCACCGAGGGCTCGATCGCCAGCGCGCGCGCCAGGGCCACGCGCTGCTTCTGCCCGCCCGAGAGCTGGTGCGGCAGTCGCCCGCCCAGGCCGTCGAGCTGCATGCGCCCGATCAGCTCCTCGACCCGGCGCCGGATCTCGGCCTCGGCCGGGCGCTCGCGCCGCGGCCGGCAGCGCAGGCCGAAGGCGATGTTCTCGGCCACGCTCATGTGGCCGAACAGGGCGTAGTGCTGGAACACCAGGCCGACCCGGCGTTCGCGCAGGCTGAGTTCGCTCGCGTCGCGTCCGCCGAACAGGATGCGGCCGCGGTCGGGCTGCAGCAGGCCGGCGATGGCGCGCAGCAGGGTGGTCTTGCCCGAACCGGACGGGCCCAGCAGGGCCAGCAGCTCGCCGCCGGCGATGTCGAGGTCGACGCCGCGCAGGGCGGTGAAGCCGCCGAAGTCCTTGCCGAGCTGATCGATGCGGATGTCCATGGTTCCTCCGTCCTGGGGGCGGGCAGTGCGATGTCGCGCCGATGCAGGCGCAGCCGGCGCCTCATCCAAGGGCCGCGATGGCGCCAGATACGAGCCGGCATGCAAGTCCGGGCTGGGCGGCGTGAGCGAGAGGGTGGAAGCGTTCATCCCGGTTCCTCAATGCAGG
Organism: Lysobacteraceae bacterium; assembly: GCA_024710865.1. Classification (GTDB taxonomy): domain Bacteria; phylum Pseudomonadota; class Gammaproteobacteria; order Xanthomonadales; family Xanthomonadaceae; genus JANJTY01. Next base: position 1,764 of record JANJTY010000395.1, read on the forward strand.
GCGCGACGCAGGGAATCGCCGTGGGCCGCCTCCAGCCACACCTTCAGCACGAGGGTGATCAGGGCCAGCAGGGCGAGCAGGGAGGCCACCGCGAAGGCGGCCGAGAAACTGAATTCGTTGTGCAGGATCTCGACGTGCAGCGGCAGGGTGTTGGTCATGCCGCGGATGTGGCCCGACACCACCGAGACCGCACCGAACTCGCCCATGGCGCGCGCATTGCACAGCAGCAGGCCGTACAGCAGGCCCCAGCGGATGTTGGGCAGGGTGACGCGCCAGAACATCAGCAGACCGCCGGCGCCGAGCGAGCGCGCGGCCTCCTCCTGCTCGCGCCCCTGCTTCTGCATCAGCGGGATCAGCTCGCGCGCCACGAAGGGAAAGGTGACGAACAGCGTCGCCAGCACGATGCCGGGGGTGGCGAAGATGACGCTGATGCCGTGTTCGCGCAGCCAGGGCCCGAACCAGCCGTGGGCACCGAACAGCAGCACGAAGACCAGTCCCGCCACCACTGGCGAGACCGAGAACGGCAGGTCGATGAACGAGATCAGGGTACGCTTGCCGCGGAACTCGAACTTGGCAATCGCCCAGGCCGCGGCGATGCCGAACACGGCGTTGCAGGGCACCACGATGGCCGCCACCAGCAGGGTCAGGCGCAGGGCCGCCAGCGCGTCGGGCTCCAGCACCGCCTGGCGATAGGACGCCCAGCCGTCGGCCAGGGCTTCGACCAGGACCAGGATCAGCGGCAGCAGGATCAGGGCCAGCAGGCCAGCCACGGTGAGCCCGATCAGGCCCCAGCGCAGCCAGGCCGGGTCGCGCAGGGCGGCCGACGCATGTTCAACGGTGGCGGTCACGTTCCAGCCTCCCCTGCAGCGAGTTGATGATCAGCAGCAGCGCGAACGAGGCCAGCAGCATCAGGCTGGCGATGGCGGTGGCGCCGGCATAGTCGAACTCCTCCAGCCGGATCAGGATCAGCAGGGGCGCGATCTCCGACACGTAGGGGATGTTGCCGGCGATGAAGATGACCGAGCCGAACTCGCCCACGCCGCGCGCGAAGGCGAGCGCGAAACCGGTCAGGATGGCCGGCCGCAGCGGCGGGAACACGACCCGCCACAGCACCTGCAGGCGGCTGGCCCCGAGCGTGGCCGCGGCCTCTTCCTCCTCCGCACCCTGGTCCTCCAGGATCGGCTGCACCGTGCGCACCGCGAAGGGCAGGCCGATGAAGACCAGGGCCAGCACGATGCCCAGCGGTCGCTGCGCGACCTCGATCCCGATGCCCTCCAGGTGCCGGCCCAGCCAGCCGTTGGCCGAGTACAGCGCGGTGAGCGCGATGCCGGCCACCGCGGTGGGCAGGGCGAAGGGCACGTCGACCAGGGCGTCGAAGAAGCGCCGCGCCGGAAAGCGGTAGCGCACCAGGGTCCAGGCCACCAGCGTGCCGAGGACCGAGGCGATGGCGGCGGCGATGAGGGCGGCGCCGAAGCTGAGCTTCATCGCCGCCACCACGCGCGGCTCCGACGCCACCGCCCACCAGGCCGACGGCCCCATCTGCGCCGCGCGCAGCACCAGGGCGACCAGCGGCAGCAGCACGATCAGGCTGAGCCAGCTCAGCGTGATCCCCAGCCCCAGGCCGAAGCCAGGCAGGGGATCGCGCGCCGAGCGACGGAACAGGGACACGGTGCGCTCAGCGGCCGGGCTGGTAGATGCGGTCGAAGCGGCCGCCGTCGCCGAAGTGCTCGGCCTGCACCCGGGTCCAGCCGCCCAGCTCCTCGATCGTCACCCGGCGCAGCTCGGGAAACTTGGCCAGGTCGGCCGCATCGACCAGCTCCGGCCGCGCCGGGCGGTAGTGATGGCGGGCGGCGAGGCGCTGACCCGTCTCGCTGTAGAGATGCTCCAGGTAGGCCTGCCCCACCTCGCGCGTGCCGCGCCGATCGACATTGGCATCGACCACCGCCACCGGCGGCTCGGCCAGCACGCTCAGGCTGGGCACGACGATCTCGAACTGGTCGCCATCGCGCTGCGCCAGCACCAGGAAGGCTTCGTTCTCCCAGGCCAGCAGCACATCGCCCAGGCGGCGCTGGGCGAAGGTGGTGGTCGAGCCGCGCGCCGCCGTGTCCAGCACCGGCACGTTGCGGAACAGCCGACGCAGGTAGTCGTCGACCTTGGCCTGGTCGCCGCCGTACTCGGCCTCGGCCCAGGCCAGGGCGGCAAGGTAGTTCCAGCGCGCGCCGCCCGAGGTCTTGGGGTTGGGCGTGATCACGCCGACGCCCTCGCGCACCAGATCGCCCCAGTCGAGGATCGTCTTGGGGTTGCCCTTGCGCACCAGGAACACGATGGTCGAGGTGTAGGGCGAGCTGTTGTGCGGCAGGCGCTGCTGCCAGTCGGCCGGCAGCAGCTGGCCGTGCTCGACCAGGGCGTCGATATCGGCCGACAGCGCCAGGGTCACGACATCGGCCTGCAGACCATCGATCACGGCCCGCGCCTGGCGACCGGAACCGCCGTGCGAGGTCTGCACGCGCAGGTTCTGGCCGGTGCGCTCGCGCCAGAGCGTGCTGAAGTCGGCGTTGAAATCGCGGTACAGCTCGCGCGTGGGGTCGTAGGACACGTTGAGCAGTTCGATGTCGCGTGCCTGTGCGGCAGCCAGGGAAAGCCCGAACAGCAGGGCCAGCACGGTAAGGAAGCGTTTCATGCGGTGTACTCCTGAGTCGGAAAGGGATCAGAACGCGAGCTGGATGCGCGAGAAGAGGGCCTTCTCGTCGGGCCGGTCGCCGGCGGCGAGGGCACCGCCGTCGAAGCGGGCGTGGGTGTAGTTGAAGACCAGCTTCAGGTTGTTGGTCAGGTACCAGTTGAGACCAAAGCCCAGGGCCCATGCGCGCCGCGCGGCGCTGTCGGGATTGGCGAAGACGGGGAACACGTCGTCGTCCACGCTCAGCTCGCCGTAACGGCCGACCAGTTCGAAAGCGCCCCAGCCCTCGCCGCCGATCAGGAACGGGTTGTCGGGTTTCACCACGCTGCCGAAGCTGGCCGTCTCGCCGCTGAGCACCCATCCGCCGGTGAGCTGCCAGGCGCGGTGCGTGAAGCTGCCTTGCTGGCTCGGCCCGCCGGGCAGGGCGATGCGTTGGCGGGAGCTGATCCACTCCGCCTGCAGGCTCAGGGGGCCGCCGTAGTAGTAGGCCTGCGGGCTGATGCGCCGGTGCCGCCCATCGGCGGCGACGCCGTTGCGGTAGGCGAAGAAGACCTCCTGCCCCGGCGTGCGGTAGCGCGGCAGGAAGGCATTGCCGACGCCTTCCTTTTCGCCATCGCTGACGGCAAGGCCGAAACCCAGCCCGGCCAGGGCATGCTCGCTGCCGCGCCAGGGCTGCAGGAAGAGGCGCGCATTGAGTTCGGGATTGTCGTCCGCGTCGGCGGCATTGCTGTTGCGCCCGTCCGGCGTGCCGTTGAACAGGCCGATCTGGTACTCGACCCGACCCTTGGCGAACTGGCCCTGGAGCTGCGCGCCGACATCGCGGTTGGGCGCCAGCTCGGTGGGGAAGCCGCGCTCGATCAGGGCCAGGGTGGTCAGCGACTGCAGCCGCTCCAGGCCGACCGGGCCCTTGAGCTTGCCCACGCGCAGGGTCGCCTTGGGCGAGAAGTTCAGGTCGATCCAGGCGTCGATCAGGCTGGCGCTGTCGCCGGCGAACTCGGGCGTGATGCGGAAGGCCACCAGCGGCCCGAAGTTGCCTTCCAGGGTGGGCCGAATGCGGCGGAACAGGAATCCATCGCGGCCACTGCCGGCGTCGTCGCCGAAGAAGTGGCGATGATCGGCATGCACGCCGCCGCGCACGCGGATCTCGATGCCACCCTCAGCGCTGCGCGCGGCCACGCCGCGCTCGCCCACGCTCAGGCTGGGTGCCGCACTGGCCTTGGCCTGCTGCTCGGCCTGGGCCGCTTCCTGCAGTTCCAGGCGCGACTCCAGCGCAGCCAGGCGGTCGGCCAAGGCGGCAAGACCGGACTCGGGCGCGGCGCCTGGATCAAGCCCGAGACGCTGCTCCAGACGCTCCAGGCGCTGCAGCAGTGCCCGCGACTGCTCATCGGATAGGCCCTGACTCCAGGCCGCGGGCGCGATGGCCAGCAGCGCAAGCGCCAGGGGATACACAGGATTGGAACGCATGGGGGCTCCTCGTTGCGGCATGGGTGGAAGCGCCTCCAGCGGTCTGGTCGGTCGCGGAACGGGTGGAACGTTTCAGGCGGTCTCGAAGCGGATCCGTTCGCTGCGCAGGATCTGGGTGACGCGGCCCTGGTGCAGCACGACCTCCACGCTGCCGAAGCGCAGGGCGCGCAGCGACTCGATGACGGCGACTTCCTGCGGGCTCAGCCGCAGCGTTTCGGTCTTATCCGATTGGTCTTGTAGGATTTTGAGCTGCGTCATCGGGGCCTCCGGCATCGGCTGCTGCTTACTCGATCAGGGATTCGCGCCCGACGCGCTCGCGCTCGGCCAGTTCGGCCAGGCTGCGGCGGTCGAGCACTTCGCACATGGCCACGCGTACATCGGCCATCAGGTCGCGCACCGCGCAATGCTGCGGGTCGGGGCAGTCATCGCAGGGCGCGTAGGCACTGACGCTGGCGCAGCGCAGCGGCGCGATCGGGCCGTCGATGCTGCGGATCACGTCGCCGATGACGATCTGCCCGGCCTCGCGCGCAAGGCTGTGGCCACCGAACAGGCCGCGGCGGCTGCTCACGAATCCGGCATTGCGCAGGTCCACCAGGATCGCCTCCAGGAATTTCTCGGGGACGCCCGCCCCTTCCGCGATGGCACGCGCCGGCACCGGGCCGAGCGAGCGCTTCGTGAGGAAGCAGAGCGCCTTGAGCGCGTATTTGGCTTTCATCGACAACATAATTCCTAGCACCTTTATAGGCATTACACTGCGGCGGGGTCAAACCGCAGTGCGGCATGAGCTGATAACCGGCCATGCGGCTTGACGAAACGATCACACCCGGCCGCGGGCAAGTGTGGAACGTGGCCATCCGAACCGCCAGCGAGCCTTGCCATGAGCGCCATTGCCCTGTTCACCGTCCTGGTCGCCCTGCTGGCGATCGTCGGCATGGCGAGCGAACGCATCGCAGGCCACCGCGTCGCGCTCGCGGGGTTTGCGGTTCTGCTGGTGGCCGGCGCCCTCAGCCCGGAACAGGCGCTGGGCGTGATCGGCGCCAGCGGCATCGTCACCGTGGTCTGCATGTTCCTGCTCGCCGCCGCGCTGGAGTACAGCGGCGTGATCGACCACACCGTGCGCCGCCTGATGCGCCTTGCCGGCACCCGACCGCGCATGGCCTGGGTCTGGCTGTTCGCCCTGGTCCTGCTGGGTTCGGCCGTGATTCCCAATACCCCGGTGGTGGTGCTGGCAGCGCCGGCGGCCATGCTGCTGGCGCAGCGCACCCGCACCGCGCCCGGCCAGGTGCTGATCCCGGTCGCCTTCCTGGCTTCGCTGGGCGGCAGTCTGACCCTGATCGGCTCCTCGGTGAACGTGGTCGCCGGCACGCTGTCCGCCGACCATGGCGGGGCCGGCTTCGACTTCTTCACCTTGACGCCGATCGCGCTCCCGGTCGCGATCATCGGCATGCTCTACCTGATCCTGGTGGCGCCGCGCCTGTTGCCGCGCCAGCCGGTGGCCGCGACCGCGACCTACGACCCCGACCGCCTGTACCTGATGGAGGAATCGGTCGGGCACGACAGCGCCCTGCTCGGCCGTCCGTTGGCGGAGACCCTGCTACAGCGCGCCGGCATCGACCTGGTGGAGGTCTACCCCGCCAAGGCCAATGACGTCGACGCCAGCCCCGGCGCGCCCAAGCTGGCCGGCTATGTGCCGCAGCCCGGCGACCGTTTGCTGCTGCGTGCGCCCGCGGCCGCGATCGGCGCTGCCGAGCCGCCCGCCCCCGGGGTGGACCTGGCGCAGCAGAAGACCACGATCGAGGTCTGGATTCCGCCCGCCTCGCGCCTGCGCGGCCTGCGCGTCGACGCGTTGCGGCTGGAGCGCATCCACGGCATCGACCTGCTCGGCGTGGCGCCGCTGTCCGGCGGCGTGCGCGAACTGGGCGCGCACCGGTTGGTCGCCGGCGACCGGCTGCTCCTGTACGGGCCGCGCGAGGAACTGGAGCGCTTTGTCGGCCCCGACTCGGCCTTCGGCCCGGTGCAGCTGCGGCGGGCCGGCCAGTCGCCCGAGCGGGCGCGCATCGCGCTGGCCCTGCTGGCGGCTTTCATCCTGTGCGCCGCCACCGGCTGGCTGGCGCTGGAGGTGGCCGCACTGGCCACGGCCCTGGCCCTGGTCGCGCTCGGCGCCGGACCGGGCCGCAGCAGCCTCTCGCCGGTGCTGATGCGCACCATCGGCCTGATCCTGGGCGTGCTGGGCATCGGCGCCGCGCTGGAAGCCACCGGCGCCAGCGCCGCGATGGCGACGCCCTTCATCGAAATGGCGTCCCGGCTCGGTCCCTGGGGCCTGCTGATCGCGGTCTATCTGTGCGCCACGGTGCTGTCGGAGCTGGTGACCAACAATGCCTCGGTGGTGCTGGTGCTGCCCATCGCGGCCGGGCTCGCCACCTCCCTCGGCCTCGACCCGACGCCCTTCGCCATCGCCGTGCTGATGGGCGCCAGCGCCAGTTTCGCCACGCCCATCGGCTACCAGACCAACACCTGGGTCTACCAGCTTGGCGGCTACCGCTTCCTCGACTTCGCCCGCGTCGGCCTGCCGCTCAAGCTGGTGTGCGGAAGCGTCACCCTCGTGGCGATCGGCATGCGCTATCCGCTCGCCTGAGGCAGAGATCACGAATCGGTCATGAAGTTGTCACAATACGCATCCCCGCCCGACCGATGTGCATGCGATGCGTCCCACGCGATCCTGGCTTTGTGCTCTGCTGGCCCTGGCCAGCGCAGCCGCCCCGTGCAGCGAACTGGAGTTCTCGGGCTTCGCCCACTGGGATGCGGCCGAGGTTCTCGGCGAAGCGCCGGACGGCCTGGCGGAGAGTTACCGGGACTGGCCGCGCATCCGCCTGGCGGCCGGCGGCGCGCTGGGGGATGGCGACTGGAAGCTTGAATACGATTTCGCCGCCGAGGTCGTGACCGATGCTCTGGTGCGGGTTCCGCTGGCGGGCGGGCGCCTGCTGCTGGGCCAGTTCAAGCAGCCGCTCTACATGGACGCGCTGATCTCCGACCGCGCCGCGCTGATGATCGAGCCGGCCGGAAATGGGCCCTTCGCCATCGGCCGCCGCCTCGGCGTTTCCTACCAGCGCAGCCTGGACCAGGGCCGTTGGCAGGCCGCGCTGTACGGCCGCAATTTCGACGATACCGGCCCCGATGTCGCCCTGGCCGGCCGCGCCTATCGCAGCATCGAATCGCGTCTGGGACTCTGGCACCTGGGCGCCGGCCTTGCCCTGGAGCGCCACGACGACGCCCGCCTGCGCTTCCGCCTGCGCCCTGAGTCGCGCTCCTTGCTCGGTCACTGGGCCGATGGCGGCACCCTGCTGGCGGATCGGGTCAGGCGCCACGGGCTGGAACTGGCGCTGCAGCGCGGGCCCTGGCTCCTGCAAAGCGAATGGCAGGGCCTGCGGGCCAGCGGCGATGCCTCGCGCAGCGGCCGCAATGCCTACCTGCTGGGCGCCTGGACCCTGCGCGGCGAGCCGCGCACCTACCGCGACGGCCTGTTCGCGCTGGCGGGCGCCTCGAAGGGCGCCATCCACACCGTCGAAGTGCTGCTGCGGGGCACCCATACCCGCCTGCCGCGGATGGTCGGAGGCGACATCAGCCAGTCCAGCTTCGGCGCAGGCCTCAACCTCGGCATCGGAGCCCACGCCCGGGTGCAGCTGAACCTGTCGCACGCGCGCGGCGAGGCCAGCGACGAAGCCGAGCTGATCGGTCTGCGCGTGGAACTCGGTTTCTGACGCGGCGCCGGGCTCGCCCCAAATCCTGAATCCTCCGTGAACACTGGCGGCGCGGCGACGAATCCCCTCGCCCGTGCGGTCCTCTTCACCGTCGCTGCACCGAAGCGCTCCCGCATGGGTCTAAGGTCATGTCGGAGCCGCTGCCCATCCGCGCTATCGTTGCCAAACCGGCGGCTGCAGCGCCGTCGCCCGCAACGGATCGTCCAACCACGGGCACCCAAGGCCCATCCAGCGAACGAGGAAACGCCATGAACAGCAAGACCATCAAGCCCATCGCCTTCGCCGTCGGCGCCGCCTTCATCGGCTCGCTCGCCGTGACCGCCTCCGCGCAGTCGTTCTCGCTCACCGACCTCGACGCCGGCTACGCCCTGGTCGACGACCACGCCAAGAAGGACAAGGGCGAGGAAGGCAAGTGCGGCGAGGGCAAGTGCGGCGAAGGCAAGTGCGGTGAGGACAAGGCCGAGAAGGCCGAAGAGGGCAAGTGCGGCGAAGGCAAGTGTGGCGAGGGCAAGTGCGGTGAGGACAAGGCCGAAAAGGCCGAAGAGGGCAAGTGCGGTGAAGGCAAGTGCGGCGAGGGCAAGTGCGGCGGCGCCGCCTGACCGCATGAACGCCCGCGCCCTGCCCACGCAGAGCGCCGGCATCGGACTGCGGCGCGGGCTCCTGCCCGCGCTGCGGTCGGCCGGAGCCGGCGCGTTCGACTTCATCGAGCTCGCGCCGGAGAACTGGATCGGCGTCGGCGGCCGCTACGGCAAGGCGCTGGCCGAGCTGGCCGAACGTGTTCCGCTGATCTGCCACGGGCTGTCGCTCTCGCTCGGCGGGCCCGACCCGCTGGACGAGACCTTCCTGCGCCGCCTGCGCCGCTTCCTCGAGGAGCACCGCGTCCCGATCTACTCCGAGCACCTGAGCTACTGCTCGGACGACGGCCAGCTCTACGACCTGCTGCCGATGCCCTTCACCGAGGCGGCCGTCGCGCATGTTTCGGCGCGCATCCGGCAGGTGCAGGACCTGCTCGGCCGCCGCGTCGCGGTCGAGAACATCTCCTACTACGCCGCGCCGCACCAGGCCATGGCCGAGATCGACTTCGTCAACGCGGTGCTGGAGCGGGCCGACTGCGAGCTGCTGCTCGACGTCAACAACATCCACGTCAACAGCGTGAACCACCGCTACGACGCGCTCGCCTTCCTGCGCGCCCTGCCCGCCGCCCGGGTGCGCTACATCCACGTCGCCGGCCACTACAACGAGGCGCCGGACCTGATCGTCGACACCCACGGCGCCGCGGTGATCGATCCGGTCTGGAAGCTGCTGGCCGAGGCCTACCGCCACTGCGGCCCCCGCCCCACCCTGCTGGAGCGGGACTTCAACTACCCGGCCTGGGACGAGCTGGCCGGCGAGCTGGCCACGATCCGCCGGCTGCAGACCGACGCCCGCCGCCAGGCTCGCCATGCCGTCGCCTGAGGCCGAGGCGCTGCGCGCCCAGCAGTTCGCCTTCGCCGCGCACATCCGCGACCCAGCCGGCGCGCCGCCGCCGCCCGGCATCGAGGATCGCCGACTGCAGATCTACCGCGACCTGTTCTACCACAGCGTCGAGGGCCTGCTCGCCGGCAACTTCCCGATCTGCAGGCGCGTGCTGGGCCACGAGGGCTGGCACGCGCGGGTGCGCGCCTTCTACCGCGACTTCCGCGCCCAGACGCCGCTGTTTCCCGAGATCGGGCGCGAGTGGCTGCGCTACCTCGAAGTGCGGCGCGAGCGTGGCCTGGACGATCCCGACTGGCTGCTCGAACTGGCCCACTACGAGTGGGTCGAGGCGGCCCTGCTGCTGTCCGAGGCCGAGCCGGAGCTGGAAGGCGTCGATCCGCACGGCGACCTGCTTGCCGGCGTGCCGGTGCTCTCGCCCCTGGCCTGGGCCCTGGCCTATCGCTATCCGGTGCACCGCATCCGCGAGGACTTCCGGCCCGATGCACCGGGCGAGGCACCGACCACCCTGCTCGTCATGCGCGACACCGAGGGCGAGGTGCGCTTCAAGGAAATCGGCCTGCTGGCCTACCTACTGCTGACTGCGCTGGCCGAGCAGTCCGACCGCAGCGGCGCCAGCGTTCTGACGCAGTTGGCCGAGCAGCAGCACGCCGATCCCGCCGCCTTCCTGCAGCAGGGCGGCACCCTGCTCGGCCAGCTGCGCGAGCGCGGGATCCTGCTCGGCACGCGCCGCGCGGGCTGAGCGCGACCTCCGACACGCCCCGGCGCGCGACGGCTGCGGCACAATCTGCGTTTCGTCCCCGGAGCCCGAAGCCCATGAGCCGCTGCCCGAGCTGCGCCGACCGCACGCTGGACCCCATCCGCCTGGGCGACTCCGACCTGCCAGCGCTGGGCTGCTCGTCCTGCGGCGGCGCCCTGCTCTCGCTGGTCGGCTACCGCGACTGGCGCGACCGCACCGGCGCCGACGCCGTCGATGCGACCGCCGTTGCGAGCGAGGACGCCGGCGATGTCAGCGATACCCAGAGCGCGCTGCGCTGCCCCAAGTGCAGCGCCTTCATGACCAAGTACCGCTTCAGCGCCGAGGCGCGCAACCAGATCGACCTGTGCAACCACTGCGACGAGGTCTGGCTCGACCACGGCGAGTGGGAGCTGCTCGGCCGCTTCGCGCTGAGCAAGCAGCTCGCCACCGTCTTCACCCGGCCCTGGCAGCACCGCCTGCGCAGCGAGGAAGCCAAGCAGCGTGCCGAAACGCGCTGGCGCGACACCCTGGGCGAGGACTACGCCCGCGCCCGCGAGATGCGCACCTGGCTCGCCGGCCACCCCAAGGGCAAGGAACTGCTCGCGTACCTGTACCTGTCGCAGACCGAGAAGAGCTGAGCGGCTCCAACGCCTGCACCTTCAGCGCCTGGTTCATCCCGCCGATCACACGCCGGCGCGCGGTCATGCGCACCCGCGGATTCGAACTCGACGGCGGGCTCGCCCGCCCCCCTCACCCCGTCTTGACCGCGGGAATGGCGGCAGCCACCGCCTGCGCGCAAATCCGCGCGTGGCCCAGCACCAGTCCAAGACGCGCCTCGTGCGTGGCCAGGACGGCCAGCAGCAGCAGGCCGCCGGTGTCGGGGACGGTGACCAGCACCAGCTTGCCCTGATCACCCTCGACCAGGACATGGTCCATCGCGCCCGCCTTGAGCTCGCGCAGCACGCTCTGGCCGAGCGCGGCGAGCGAACTGGCCATGGCGGCGAAGCGGCCACCGTCCACGCCGGACTGCACCCTCTCGATGAAGGGTCGGCCATCGCGCAGCGCCAGCATCGCGGCCGAGACGCCCTCGCAGCCCTGCAGCAGTCGGTCGAGCGCGGCCAGGCTGCGGCTGCGGTCCGGAGCACTCACTCCCATGTCGCCATCTCCGTCGAGGATGCCGCGTACTCGCCGTGTTCCAGCAGCAGGAACAGCAGCTCGAAGATCCGCACCACGTCCTCGCGCCGGCGCGCGTCGACCGCCAGCAGCGGCGCGACGAGCTCATGTCGGCGGAGCAGCGCGACGCAGCGCTCGCGCAGTTCCAGCGGCGGATCGGAATGCTTGTTCAGGGCCACCACCCAGGGCAGCCCGCGCAGCTCGTCGGCGTAGGTCGCCAGGGTCGAGTCCAGGCCGGCCACGGCATCCGGCGAGGCCGCATCGACCAGCACCACCGCACCCAGCAACCCCTCGCGCACCACGTCGAACATGTAGCGGAAGCGCGCCTGGCCCGGCAGCCCATACAGCAGCAGGCGGCCCGATTCGCCGAGGTCGAGCTCGCCGTAGTCCAGCGCCACCGTCGTGCTCTCCTTGCGCAGCGCCAGGTCATCGGTGCAGCCGACGTCGGTGCTGACCGGCTCGATGTCGCTGAGCGCGGCGATACAGGTGGTCTTGCCGGCACCGGGCTCGCCGATGAACACCAGCTTGTGGCTCGATCTCATCGCGCGAACCCCAGCAGTTGCCCGACCCGGGCCGCCAGGCCGCGCCAGCCGGCGACGAGCGTCTGGTCCGCCCGTGGCAAGGCGCGGCGCTCGACCAGCCGGTCCAGCAGGTCCATCGTTCGCAGCCGGCGAAGGACACCGGCCACCTCGTTGCGCGCCAGGCCGGTACGCGTGGCGATTTCATGCAGCGAGCAGTGCCGCCGCGTTATGGTCGCCATGACCCGCCAGGACTCGCGCGACCAGTGCGCGAACTCCACGGGCCAGCAGCGCAGGCGATAGCGCCACTCGTTGCCCTCGTCCTCCAGTCCATCGCGACCTTCGGAGTCGGAGGAGACCGCCACCTCGCTCAGCACCGCCAGCACCTCGGCAGCGCGAAAGGGACGGTGGATCGATCCAGCGGCCTTCAGGCGCGGCTTGAGGGCGCATCCCACGACACAGGCGTCGCTGGCTTCCGCCCCAGCGGCCGGATCATCCAGGTTGACGAAGACCAGATCGGCGGGTCCAGCGTCGATCACGGTGCAGGGCTGCTTGAGGTAGCTCCCAAGCAGACCAAGCAGTGACCTCAGTCCATCCACATCCTCACGGGAGAACCGGTGGCAGCGGATGCGGAGGGTACGGTTTGGGGGAACTGCGGCGGCCATGCTGAATGACACTCCTGGCGGGGATCACGAACGCCGCGGGCCGCCCCCCTCCCCGGGTCGGCCCGCGCCTGGATGAATCAGGCCGCAGCCTCGCAGTTGGCCATGGCCGAACGCGACTTCACCAGCACCATGCCGATGTTGGCCGCGATGCGGGTGATGAAAACCCCCGCCTGGTTTGGATTCTTCTTCGAGCGGATGAAGACGTGGATCAGGTTGGTGCTGAACACCAGGATTTCGTTGAAATAGTGGTGCTGCCGCCCCTGGATGCCGCGCGACTTGTCGAACATCTTTTCGATCTCGACCACGTTCTTGCCCTGGAACAGGTCCCCGGTGGCGGCCGCGACCAGGTCGAGCACTTCGCTGGGGTGGGAATCGACGGTCTTAACGCCCAACAGCAGGCCGCTGACCATGTCCACGTAGCCGGTGGCCACGCATTCGGGAATATCGGCCTGGGCCGCGGCCAGCGCTTTGTCGAGTGACATCGTGGTGCTCTCCTTGAAGGTTGTGGTGCGGGTCAGTGCCAGCCGCGGATGCGGTCGGCAAAGTCGTGGATGAAGCGCAGCTGCGCCATGCTCTGGATGGCGCGTGGCTGGGCGGCGCGGACCTTGGCGATGGCCTCGTCGGCGCCATCGCCGAACCAGGCCAGGATCGCGGCCAGGCCGGTGCCGGTCCGGCCCAGGCCACCGCGGCAATGCAGTGCGACACCCTGGTTGTTGCGGATGGCCGGTTCGGCCAGACGGCAAAGATCGACGGCCTGGGCAAAGCTGGGCGGGGCCATGTCCGGCACCGGCATGTGGTGCAGCCGCAGGCCTTCGCTGCGCGCCGCCTCGGCCGCGTATCCAACCTGCTCCTCGAGGTTGACCAGCAGCCCGACGCCCGCATCGACCAGGCGGCGGAATTGCGCCGTGGCCGAGCCGACAAGGCCAGGCCGGCTCAACCCGGCGAGCAGTCCTGGCACGAGCCACCAGATCCCGTCGGACTCGCGCGAGTGCTCGACCGGTCCGGGCACGCCGCAGTTTCCGGTCAGCACGTAGGTGCGCGCCGCACTGCAGACCGGTGCGGAGAAGAAGCGCGCGGTGTCCGCGCATTCCTGCACCGTGCCGCCGGCGATCAGCGCGGTGCGTCCGCCCAGCGCGAGGCAGTCCTGGCGGTTGTGCGTGGCCACGACCAGGCTCGCTCGGGTGCCGAGTTCAGCCAGGCGATCCCGCACCAGCTCGACGTGCTCAGGCCGCATGTTGGCCGTCGGCTCATCGACCAGGTAGAGCGGCGCTTCGCGCTGCAGCCCGGCGAGAACCGCCAGCACGCGGCGACCGCTGGCATCGATCCGCGCGGCGGGCCATTCGAGGGCGTCGCGGGAAGCGGGAATGCCGGCCTTGTCCAGCAGCGCAACCGCGCCTGCCGGGCAGAGGTCGCCGAGCCTCTGAATCTCGCGGCCCAGCGAATCCATTGTCTGAAGCTGCGCATGCTGCGTGATCAATACCGGTGGCGCGTCCAGCGCCTCGAGGGCGCCCCCGTCAAGTTCCACCATTCCCGACAGGCGCGCGCCCGAGTCGGACGCATCACCCGCCAGGGCTGCCAGCAGGGACGATTTCCCGGCGCCGCCGGGCCCGACGAGGAACAACAACCCCGGACTGTCTGCCTGCAGGGATACGTGCCGGACCACGACGCGATCCCGGCGCCGGACCTCGGCCCGATGAATCAGCAGCATGCTTGCCCCCTGGGGCCGATGATCGCCGACCCTTGCAACGCCTAACCGCTCCCGGTCGACCTTAGGCGAGCGCGCCGGGCTTGCCTATCGGGGGTTTACGGATCGGGCGGAGCAAACCGCTTCACGGAATTTTCATACGCCTCGAAGCGATGCTTCCTTCATCACCTAAGATTCACGCCAGCCGCATGGGGGAACCCCCGATGCCGGCATGCCCCCGGCAGCCCTCAGAGTGTCGAGCCAATCGCTTTCCAATCACCGCGCGCTCCGATGCGAAACAAGGTCCTCGCCACCCTGCTCATCGCCACGCCCAGTCCGCTGATGCAGCGTGGCCTGGCCGAGGTCGTGAGGGAGCTGCCGGAGATTCTGGTCGTGGGCCAGGCCGGAGACGCGCTTGGCACCCTGCAGAAGGTGCAGGAACTGCGGCCGGAGCTACTCGTGCTGGAGCGGTCGATTGCTCGCGAACTGGTGATGCTGCCCGGACTCGGCGAGCCCCGACCGCGCGTCCTCCTGCTTTCCTCGCAGCAACATCCCGGCGCGAGTCCCGATCGGGAGCGCGACTGCGCGTGTGGCTTCTTCCGCGACTGCGCGTCCGCCGAGGACGTGCACACGATTCTGCAGGTCGTGGCCCAGTGCGATGTCCGCAGCGGGACGAATGATCGCTGCGAGCGGTGTCCCGCCCACAGCACGCTGAGGCTGCCGAATCTGCCGCTTTCGGAACGCGAACTGCAGGTGTTCGAACGTATCGGCCAGGGCCAGGGCAGCAGCGTCATCGCCGGCGCCCTGGGCGTCAGCGTCAAGACGATCGAGACCTACCGCGAGAGCATCAAGCGCAAGCTGGGTCTCGACTCCGGCCACGGCCTGCTGCGAGCGGCGATCCTGTGGCAGCTGGGTCATTTCGTGCCGGACGATCGCCCGCCGCCGCTTCGCCGTTGACCTCTGGACGTATCCGGGGCGCCGGGTAACGGGCGCGGCGAGCGCGAGCGGCAAACGAGGGGATGAGCAATCCCGCCATCGCTTTCCGAGGGGCTTGATTAAGCCACCCCAAGCCGGGATGCTGGGCCCCGGTCCGCGTCGCCCGCGCTGGACCCCATCGATCCGAGGCCATGACCGACCACACTGCCGCCATCGACGGTGTCGCCTCCGCCTCGTCTGCGCTGGACGCGGCCCAGGAGGTCGACGCGCCAGGTGACGGTGGCTCCTCGCGCTGGCTCCTGCTGGGTTCGCTGCTGGTGCTGGCGATCGCGGCCGCCGCAGGGCTGCTCAGCGCCGCCTCGCTCGCCATTCTCTCCGGCGCCACCGCCTATGTGGCGGGCGAGGGCCACTGGTCGCGCGCACAGCAGGACAGCGTGCAGCACCTGTATCTGTTCGCGCTCGACGGCGACCGCGGCCACCTGGAGCGCGCCCGCGTGGCACTCGCGGTTCCGCTCGCAGACCGCCGCGCCCGCCTCGCGATGGAAGCCGAGCCGCCCGATCTGCGGACCGCGCGCGAGCAGCTGGTGCTCGGGCTGAACCATCCGGATGACGTCGGCAGCATGATCTGGATGTTCCGCAACCTCGGCTGGGCACCCTACTTCAGCGAAGCCGTGGCGATCTGGCGCGAGGCCGACGGACTGATCATGCAGCTGGTCGAGGTCTGCGACGCGCTGGAGCAGAACGCGGCCGCGGGCGAAGCCGGCCGCGTCGCCGCTCGGGCGCTGGCGGCACGCGTGCTGCGAATCGGCGAGGAACTGCGCCCGCTGGAGCAACGCTTCTCCACCACCCTGCAGGACGGCACCCGCTGGCTGCGTACCGCGTTGGTCGTCAGCAGCTCGCTCGCCTTCCTGCTGATGGCGGCGCTCGCCGTGATGACGCTGCGCTGGGCGCGACGGCGCATCCGCGATTCGGAAAGCCACTTCCGCACGGCGTTCCGCCAGGCC
>JANJTY010000411.1 GCA_024710865.1 Lysobacteraceae bacterium
GCGCGTGCCGCTGATGGACGCGGGCAGCATTCCCGCCCACCTGCGCGGCCACGTCCAGCTGGCGCTGGACTCGGGCCTGATCAATGGCCGCTTCGCGCTCAAGCAAGGGCCGTTCGACCTGCAGCCGACCCTGGTCGCCTACTTCGATCCCAACCTCGGCGTCACCCGCGCCGCCTACGCCGTCGCCGCCGGACGCTACCTGGCGCAGTACCAGCAGTAAACAGTCGGTGCTGACCCGCCCCGGTCCGCTGCCATCCCCCGGCGGCGGGGCGGGGAGGCCAGAACGGCCCGGCCAGTGCGGCCGGGCCGTTCGTTTGCTTCGGATCGCGCCGCTTCCGTTCGCTGTTTCGTCGGCAGCGCGGGTCGGCGCTGAAGCCCCTTCTACAGCGGTCGACTGAGCCTTGTCCGCGCAGGAGGGGTCCAGCCCCAACCGTCGCGTCCGATCGGCGATGCGCCCGCTACTCCCGGATCCCGAGCTGGTCGAGCATGAAGGCGTACTGCTCGGCGGTCTCCTGGAAGCGCTGGAAACGGCCGGAGCGGCCGCTGTGACCGGCCTTCATCTCGGTGCGGAAGACCACCGGGTTGGCGTCGGTCTTGCGCGCGCGCAGGCGGGCGACGTACTTGGCCGGCTCCCAGTACTGAACCTGCGAGTCCCACAGGCCGGTGCCGATGTACATCGCCGGGTAGTCCTTGGCTTCGAGCTGGTCGTAGGGCGAGTAGGACAGCATGTAGGCGTAGTACTCCGGATCGGCCGGGTTGCCCCATTCGTCGAACTCGTTGGTGGTGAGCGGGATGCTCTCGTCCAGCATGGTGGTGACGACATCCACGAAGGGCACGAGCGAGACGAGGACCTTGTAGTCCTGCGGCGCCATGTTGGCGATCGCGCCCATCAGCAGGCCGCCGGCGCTGCCGCCCTGCGCCGCGACGCGGTCCGGCGCGGCGTAGCCCTGCTCGACCAGGTAGCGCGTGACGTCGATGAAGTCGGTGAAGCTGTTCTTCTTCTTCAGCAGCTTGCCGTCCTCGTACCAGGCCCGGCCCAGCTCCTGGCCGCCGCGGATGTGGGCGATGGCGAAGGCCATGCCGCGGTCGAGCAGGCTGATGACGTTGCCGTTGAACCAGGGGTCGCGGCTGCTGCCGTAGCTGCCGTAGCCGCTGATCAGGATCGCGCCGCTGCCGTCCTTCGCATAGCCCTTGCGGTAGACCACCGAGACCGGCACCTTGACCCCGTCGCGCGCCGGCGCCCACAGCCGCTCGGTCACGTAGTTGGCCTTGTCGAAGCCGCCCAGCACCGGCTGCTCCTTGAGCAGCGTGCGCTCGCCGGTCTTGACGTTCAGTTCGAAGGTGCTGGGCGGGGTGGTGAGCGAGGTGTAGGTGTAGCGCAGCCAGTCGGTGCCCGGCTCGGCGTTCTCCGCCAGGCCCATGGCATAGGCGGGCTCGTCCGCCGCCACGTAGCTGTGCGCGCCGCTCCAGGGCATCAGGCGCAGGCGCTGCAGGCCGTCGGAGCGCTCGCTCACCGCGAAGAAGCCATCGAACAGCTCGAAGCCGCCGATCCACACCTTCTCGTCGTGCGGCAGCAGGTCGCTCCAGCCCTCGCGCCCGGCGAAGGCCTTGGCGTCGGCCACTTCCATCAGGCGGTAGTTCTTCGCCTCCCAGTTGGTGCGGATCACCCAGCGGTCGCCGAGGTGGTCGGCCTGGTACTCGAAGTCGCGCTCGCGCGGGGCCATGACGCGGAACTCGCCCGGCGCGGCCGAGTCGGTGCAGCGCAGCTCGCTCGACACGGTGCTCTGCACGCCGATGCAGAGGTACTTCTCCGAGCGCGTGGCCATCACGCCCATGTAGAAGCTCTCGTCGGCTTCCTCGTAGACCCGCTCGGGCGCCTTGCCCGAACCCAGGGTGTGGCGCAGCACGCGCACCGTACGCAGCGTGACCGGGTCGTTCTCGACGAAGAACACGGTGGCGCTGTCGGCGGCCCAGACCAGGTTGGCCGACATGCGCTCGATCGCGTCCGGCAGCAGCTCGCCGGTTTCGAGGTTCTTGAAGCGCAGGGTGAACTGGCGCCGGCCGACGGTGTCCTCGGCATAGGCCAGCAGGCGGCCGTCGGGGCTGACCTCCCAGCTGCCGATGCCGTAGTAGCCGTGGCCCTCGGCCAGGGCGTTGACGTCGAGCAGGATCTCCTCGGGCGCGTCCATGTCGCCCTTGCGGCGGGCGTGGATCGGGTACTCGCGGCCTTCCTCGAAGCGGGTGTAGTACCAGTAGCCCTTCCAGCGGTAGGGCACGCTGGCGTCGTCCTGCTTCACCCGCCCGACCAGCTCGTCGTACAGGCGCGCGCGCAGCGGCTCGAGCGGCGCCATGACCGCGTCGGTGTAGGCGTTCTCGGCGTTGAGGTAGGCCAGCACGTCGGGGTTTTCGCGGCTGTCGTCGCGCAGCCAGTAGTACTCGTCCATGCGCACCGCGCCGTGCGGCGCCGCGACGCTGTGCTCGCGCGTGGCCGCGACCGGCGGCGTGGCCGCGACCGCGGCCGGTGCGGGCGAGGGCGCGGTCTCGGCCGGCGCTGGCGGCGTGCGGTCGGTGCAGGCCGCAAGTAGCGCCAGGGGCAGCCAGAGGAGGAGGGCGCGCGCGCGAATCATGGGGTCGGTTCCGGTCAGGGGGCGAAAGAAGCTGCGCAGTGTGCGGTGGCCAACGGCGTGACGTCGAGTTGGCGCGGGTGGGAGCCGGCGTGCCGGCGGCGGTCCGGTCGAGTCCGATGTCGCCGGCCAGCCGGCCGGCTTCCAGGATGCGATTACTCCGTGCCGCCGAGGCGCTGGCGCAGGAAGGTGTGCCAGAGCGCGTTCATGTGGGCGCTCTGCTTGTTGTTGGCGGCGCCGCCGTGGCCGCCTTCGATGTTCTCGTAGTACAGCACGTCGTCGCCGCGCGCTTCCATCTTGGCCATCATCTTGCGCGCATGGCCGGGGTGGACGCGGTCGTCGCGCGTGCTGGTGGTGAACAGGGTGGCGGGGTAGCGCTGCCCTTCCTTGAGCAGGTGGTAGGGCGAGTAGGTCTGGATGAAGGCCCACTCCTCCGGCTTGTCCGGATCGCCGTACTCGGCCATCCAGGAAGCGCCGGCCAGGAGCTTGTGGTAGCGCTGCATGTCGAGCAGGGGCACGGCGCTGACCGCGGCGGCGAACAGCTCGGGGTAGAGCACCACCATGTTGCCGACCAGCAGGCCGCCGTTGCTGCCGCCGCGGATGCCCAGATGGCGCGGCGCGGTGACCTTGCGCGCGATCAGGTCCTGCGCCACCGCGGCGAAGTCCTCGTAGGCGCGGTGGCGGTTCTCCTTCAGCGCGGCCTGGTGCCAGCGCGGTCCGTACTCGCCGCCGCCGCGGATGTTGGCGACCACGTAGACGCCGCCCTCCTGCAGCCAGGCACGGCCGACGGTGGCGCTGTAGGCGGGGGTGAGCGAGACCTCGAAACCGCCGTAGCCGTAGAGCTGGGTCGGGTTCTTGCCGTTCAGTTCGAGGAACTTCGGCCCGATCTGGAAGTAGGGCACGCGGGTGCCGTCCTTGCTGGTCGCGAAGTGCTGGCTGATGGCGAGGTTCGAGGCGTCGAAGTAGGCCGGCAGCTGCTTGAGCTTCTCCGGCGTGCCCTCGGGGTGGCCAAGCAGTAGCGTCGTCGGCGTCAGGAAGTCCGAGACCGTCATCCAGTAGTCGTTCGAGGCGTCGGC
>JANJTY010000430.1 GCA_024710865.1 Lysobacteraceae bacterium
CGCGCCGCCACGTCCACCCCGATCCAGGTGCCGAACGTGGTGATGGGACCGCAGGTGCTGACCTGGATCGCGCCCGAGGGCACGCGGGTCGAGGCCGGCCAGGTGGTGGCGCGCTTCGATGGCACCCAGTTCGCGGTGGAGCGCGACAAGGCCGAGATCGAGCTGGCCAAGGTCGGGCTTAACCGCGACGCCAAGGCGCGCGAGCTGGACCTGGAGCTGGGCGGCGTCGCCGGCAACCGCGTGCTGGTCGAGCGCGAGTACGAGCTGGCCCAGCGCTTCGCCTCGGCCGACCTGCGCATCTACTCGCGCAACGAGATCCTCGACATGCTGCAGGACCAGGCCTACCTCGCCAGCCAGAACCGCTACTACGATTGGAAATCGGCGCAGTCCGAGCAGCGCAGCGGCGCCGAGATCGCCCTGCTCGACACCCAGGCCGCGCGCCACCAGCTCAAGCGCGACCAGAACGCCGCCAATCTCGGGCGCCTGGAGCTAACCGCGCCGCATGCCGGCACCCTGGTCTACGCGCGCAACTGGTGGGGCGAGCCACCCTCGGCCGGGCAGAGCGTCTGGCCCGGCATGAAGCTCGGCGAGCTGCCCGATCCCGGCACGCTGGAGGCCAAGCTGCACGTGCTCGAATCCGAGGCCGCCGGCCTCGCGGTGGACCAGCCGGTCGAGCTGCGCGTGGATGCCGCGCCGCAGCAGGTCTTCAGCGGGCGGGTCAAGAGCGTCGGCCAGCTCGCCGCGCCGCGCGAGCGCGATTCGCCGGTCAAGTACTTCGAGTTCGTCGTCGCGCTCGAACGCACCGACCCGGCGGTGATGCGCGTCGGCGCGCTGGTGCGCGCGCGGGTGCGGGTGGCGCAGCTCGAGGCCGCCATCGCAGTGCCCAACCAGGCCGTGTACGGCGACGCCGAGGGACACTGGGTCTACGTGCTTCAGGGCGCGGAAAGCCAGCGCCGCGCGGTGCGCATAGGGCGCCGCAGCGGCACCCGCACCGAGATCCTCGATGGCCTCGAAGCGGGCGAGCGCATCGCTCTGGCCCGCCCTGCCGGAGCGCGCGGATGAAGGACCTGCTCGCCGCCCTGCGCCACGCCGCGCAGGAGCTCGTCCACCACAAGCTGCGCACCAGCCTGACCCTGCTCGGCATGGTGTTCGGGGTCGGCGCCGTCATCGCCATGCTCAGCATCGGCGAGGGCGCGCAGCGCGAGGCCCTGCGCCTGGTCGAGGGCATGGGCCTGCGCAACCTGATCGTGCAGGCGCGCGAGTTCGACGAGACCCAGCTGAAGGAGAACCGCGAGCGCTCGGTCGGGCTCTCCCTGCTCGACGTCGAGGCCGCGCTCGACACCCTGCCGCAGGTCGAGGCGCACGCCGCCGAGAAGGCGGTCAAGCCCTACGCGCTGTTCTCGCACTTCGGGCGCAGCGACGCGCGCGTGATCGGGGTCAGCCCGGACTGGTTCGCCCTGGCCAGCCTCGACGTGCGCGACGGCCGCCTGCTGGACGCGTCCGATGCCGCCGGGTTCGCCCAGGTCGCGGTGCTCGGCAGCCAGGCCGCCAGCAGCCTGTTCCCGCGCGGCGGCGCGGTCGGCGGCCTGGTCAAGGTCGACCACCTCTGGCTGCGCGTGGTCGGCGTGCTGGACGAGCGCGAGCTGGCGCAGGACGAGTTCGAGGGCGTGAAGCTGGGCGGCGAGGCCAACCAGGTCTTCCTGCCGCTGGCCACCGCGCACAAGCGCCTGAAGTTCCCGAAATTCGCCGACGAGATCGACGCCTTCCGCCTGCGCCTCGCGCCCGCGGCCGATCCGGCCACGGTGGCCTCCAGCCTCTCGCACCTGGTCGCGCGCCGCCACGGCGGTCTCGACGACTTCGAGGTGGTGATCCCGGCGCGCCTGCTGCACCAGCACCAGCAGACCCAGCGCATCTTCACCATCGTCATGGCCTGCGTCGCCGGCATCTCGCTGCTGGTCGGCGGCATCGGCATCATGAACATCATGCTCGCCACCGTGCTGGAGCGACGCGCCGAGATCGGCCTGCTGCGCGCCCTCGGCGCGCGCCAGCGCGACGTGGTACGGCAGTTCCTGGTCGAGGCCGGCCTGATCTCCGCCGTCGGCGCCGCGCTCGGCATCGCGCTCGGCATCGCCCTGGCCTATGCCATCGCGGCCTTCGCCGGCTGGCAGGTGGCCTGGTCGGCGCACGCCATCCTGCTCGCGGTCGGCGTCTGCATGGCCATCGGCCTGGGCTTCGGCGTCTACCCCGCGCGCACCGCCGCGCGCCTGGATCCGATCGCGGCGCTGCAGAGCGGCTGAGGCGATCCCCGCATGCTGTGGTCGGGGCTGAAGCCCCTCCTACAGGACGAAACGGGCCGGAGCGGCTTCAGCCGCGACGCGTGACCTCCAGGCCGCAGCGCCCTTTGATTCACGGTCACGGCAGCAGCGGCAGCGCCTCGAAGCCATCGCGAAACACGGCATCGGGCAGCTCGATCACGCGCAGGCTGTAGCCGGCGCCGACCGAGTGGTTGCTGCCGAGGTGGGTGACCCTCACCTCGAGATCGGCTCCGCCGCCGCCGTAGACCAGCACGCGCGAGCCGAGGCCGGGTCCGCCGTCATCGTCCTCGGCGATCGGCACGCCCGGGCCGCCGCAGCCGCTGCCGACCTGCAGGAAGGTGTCGACGCCGAGATCGAGGTGGATCGTTTCGATCAGATAGGGCCGGCCCGCCTGCAGCTGGCCGGCCGGGATCCGGAAGCTGTCCGCATCGCACAGCTGGGCCGGGCGCTCCTCGGCCAACAGCAGCGGGCTGGCGCCAGCGCAGACGTCGTCGCTGTCCGGCGTGCCGTCCCGCTCCATTCCATCGTCCAGGCATGGCTCGGACGGGATGGTCGCGAGTCGCGCGATCTCCTCTCCGCTGAGCGCGCCGGAGACGATCCAGAGCGCATCGATACGGCCGCTGAAGGCGCCGTCGCCCGGCCAGTTGGAGCGACCGACCCAGCTGTTGGGACGCGCCGCCTCGGGCACGCCGCCGGCAAAGCTGCAGGACTGCAGCAGTACCCCATTGCGGTAGATGCGCTGCGCGCCATCGGCCCAGATTCCCGCGAAGTGTTCCCACTGGTCGCCGCTCGACTGGATCGCGTTGGTGGCGACGCACTGGCCGAGGCTGGTGCCGCCCTGGTACACCTCCAGGACCAGGTCGCTGCTGCCAAAGTAGCGGCCGAAGAGGATGTTGTCGTCCTGCGTGCCGCCGCCCAGGTCGACGATGCGGCTCCAGCTCGCCACGCTGCCGTGCAGGACCCAGGCCGCCACGGTGACCGTGCCGCGCAGGGAAAGATCGGGCAAGGCGACATGGCCCTGCCCGGGTCCGTTCAGGCCCGAGTTCAGCCACAGCGCCGATCCCAGGCTGGCCACGCCGGGCGCGAACGCGACGTCGCCGATCGGCTCGCCGTGTTCGAAGTGCCCGCTGCTGTCCAGCGTCGTGCCGTCGAACCCGTACAGGCCGAGAACGCCCTGCGTCGCGGGCATGCCGCTCTGCGCCAGTCTCCCCACCTGGGCGGCGGACAGCGCGCGGTCGAAGATGGCCACCTCATCGACTGAACCGAGGAGGTGATCGCCCCAGTGCGAACGGCCCAGGTAGTTGCCGCTGCGCGCGGTGCGCGGGGGCTCGCCCGCGGAGTCGCAGCTGGCCACCGGGACGCCGTTGCGGTAGATGCGCTGCGCGCCATCGCGATGCGTGGCGGCGAGATGGACCCACTCCGACTCGGCCACAACCGGGGCCGACCGACAGTCGACGAGGACCTGGCCGCCCTCGTAGACCAGCAGCACCAGTTCATCGCTGCCCGGCAGCCGACCGAAATAGAGGTTGTCGAGGTTCGCGCCGTTGCCCAGGTCGATGATCGCCTCCCAGTCCGGGCTGCTGCGATCGAACTTCACCCACGCGGCCAGGCTGAAATCGCCGCCGAGGTTCGGATCGGGCAGGATCGCGTAGTGGTCCACCCCGTTGAAGCTCATGGCATGGCGCGCGGCGCCGACGCGATCGAGCCAGAAGTTCGCGCAGTCCGGCGTCGGATCGATCGAGCTGCCGCAGGATCCGCCGGCACCCGCGCGCTCGGCCCGTCGTCCGTCGCCGGCGCTGTTGATGAGCGTCTGATTGAAGCTGAAGCCGGCGGCCGGGACCGGCAGGGTGACCTGGCAAACCGCCAGGGCAGGCGACAGGCCAAGCACCAGCGCGGCGCAGGCTGATCCGGATCGATCGGAGCTCTTCATGGAACGCGCCCGTGGTCGGCTGATGGCCCGATCGCGCTGCCTGGACGCACGCCGGCAGAATCCCTGCGCTGCACCCCAACCCATCCCTGGCATGCGCGTTCCAGTGTGGGCCATGCGGATGCGGTCGGCAGACGGAAAACAGTGGCTGTCAGGGAATTGCGATAGTCCCCCCCTATCGATGCGAGGCCGGTATCGCTGCGCGTCGACAATCCCGGTTGCCGGCGTGTCCGCCGATCCGGAGGCTGCAGCGTCCGTATCCGCCGCTGCCGGGGCTCGCCAAGCGCGCCCGCGCTGACCAACAATGGCGGCCAGGTGGGGTCGGCCGCGGGCGCGGAAGAGGACCGAGTCGATGAACGAACGTCAGCGCGATCTGTTCCTCTGGCAGTGGTCCCGGCGGCGCCGCATCGGCCAGACCGGCGCGGTGATCCGCGGCCTGCTGATCGGTGCAGCCGCGGGCCTGGTGTTCGCCGTCGTGATGGGCCTCGGCCTGGGCGAAGGCGACAACCGCAGCACCGCGGCGGTGCTGGATGCCCTGCGCGGCTGGGTGCTGATGCTCGGACTCGCGGTGCCGGCCTTCGCCGGCCTGATGGCGGGCATTGCGGGACGCGTGTACGCCTCGCACGAAGCCCTTTACCAGGACCTGCTGCGCCGCGGCGCACGCGTGCCCGAGACGCGCCCGCGGCTGCAGGCGGGCGATCGCGGTCCGCAGATCGCCGTGTACGTGGCCGTGGCGATCCTGGTCGGGCTGGTGATCGCTGCCTTAGTCCTGCTGTGACCCGGCTGGGGCTGTGCCCGTCTCATCAGTGGATCCCGCACCTTGCGAGCATGGGAAGACCCCCTGCCTGGGTCACACCGGGGCATTGGTTTCAAGGGTGGCACGTGGCGTCGGAGTGGCGTTGCCGGTAGCCCCCGCGGCCGCGTCGATCCAGCAGGCCGTTGGGAGAGTGCCGCCCTGCGCGTTCTCAAGCTCGCGACTCAGGCGCATGTCCGGACTCGCTTTCGCCGCTCTATCACGTGCGTGCCTGCACGGCGGGCAAGACATCGCTGTCGCCCGCTGGCAGGGTGTTTCTCGACACCCTGCCAGGGATCTGTACCGGCACACGCAG
>JANJTY010000434.1 GCA_024710865.1 Lysobacteraceae bacterium
CATCGAGGCATCCGCGAAGCGGATGAGCGAGATGGCGTCTCGAACCACCGCTGCGGGCGGTTCGAGCGCCTGTCCTGAGGAGGCGCGAGGCGCCGTCTCGAAGGACGCGGCCTCGACCTCCAGTCTCGATCCGCGCTCCTCTCCGCGAACGGAGCACGGCGTTGGATGCCTGAGTCGAGAGCAGTGGTGCGCGACGGCTGCGCGCCGTGTGCTCCGCGAACCGACGCGCCAGCCGCGGCAAGCCCTGCGGCCCCGGGTTCCGGACGCCAGGGGCGATGGACCTGCTGCCTCCGCGCTACGGCGCCTCCGACTCGAACCCGTCGCGGAAGATGCCGCCCGCGCTGCCGAGCCGGACGTGGTATTCGCCGCTGCCGCCAGCGATGTCGACACGCCAGCCGGCCAGGTAGTCGGCATCGACCGTCGGCCAGTGCCGCACGCTGATCGCGGGCGCGGCCGGAACCAGCACCTCGATCTCCAGCTCGCCGGCGACGATGCGGTTGCCCTGCACGCTCGGCGCCACCGGCAGGTTGAGCTGGAAGGTCGCGACCACGCCAGCGTCGACCACGTAGTGGTCCTGCACATCGAGTCCGTTGCCGTCGAGGCGCACGGTGCGCTGCCAGGCGGTGATGGGCGCGTCATTCCCGTAGGCCGCGGTCAGGTCCGCCTCGATGCGCAGTCCGGCGCCGTCGATGGTGGCGCTCATGTCCGAGATCGTGCCGCGGCGCTGGCGCAGGATGGAACCGTCCTGCTCGAAGCGCAGCACGTTGTGCGCCTCGCCGCCCTGCTGAATTCCGCTGTGGCTCCAGATGTTCTCGCTGACCGTCAGCCAGTCGCGCCGGAACAGGGTGAAGCTGCCCTGGTCCTCGTGCGCGTGCGACTGCTCGAACGGGCCGGCCACGAAGGCAAGCCACCAGGCGTCGGGCGTCCAGTCGGTGCGCGCGAACAGATGCCCGACGCCGGTCGCGTGGTGGAACGTCGTGGCGGGAAGCGTGTCGCCGCTGCCGGCATCGAGCAGGTCGTGGCGGAAATTGAAGCCCTGCGACATCTGCGCGACGCTGATGCGGTTCAGCCAGCCGGCGGCGATCGCGCGCCGACCCGGATCCAGACTGACCGCACGGGCCTCCAACACGAGGCGGCGCTGGTAGTCGAACAGCTCGGGCTGCGAGCTGCGCGACTGGTCGCCGATGGGCGCGAAGCGGTCGTTGGTGGGAACCGTTGCGTGCACCCAGTACAGGATCGAATCGTCCAGGTGGCTGCTGGCCGCGGCGAGATCCTGGCCGGTCGCATCGCGCCAGAAGCGGTACAGCCAGAACAGGCGCATGTGCGCGGTGCCGTAGCCGGTGCCCTCCGGGCTGCCGCCGCCGTCCAGGGTGGAGAACAGCGCGACCAGCGGCGGCAGCTTCTCGGTTTCGAGAAAGCTGCGCCACGCGGTGCTGTTGCTGGCCAGGGCCCAGGCCATGGTCGCTTCGAGGAAGCTGTAGTAGTAATTGTTGCCGGGATCGCTGGTCGACCAGCCGGTCCAGGGAAAGGGGTTGCCGCCCCAGGACGCGTCCGCGTGGTTCCAGACGTTCCACACCGCCTGCTCGGCGTAGGCGGCCCAGCGCTCGCGCTGCGTCGGCGTCATGATCCCGGCGCAGGCGTCGTAGGTGAAGGCGAGCGAGCCGATCATGTCGCCGACTTCGAGGTAGGAGTCGTAGGAGACCGCCGGGCGCTGGCCGCCCGCGATCAGCGTCTCGGCCTCGCTCACCTGGTCCTCGACCAGTTCCACCGCCAGCGCGCAGTAGGCGGGGTCGCCATCGAGCTCGGCCATGAACACCGCATCGAGCGGCGAGAAGGCGTAGCCCGGCTGTCCCGCCACCGCGGTGTCGACGTACTGCTTGAAGCGGGCGTAGGCCGGCGACTGAAGATCCACCTGGCTCAGGTCGAGGCCGAGTGCGGCGAGGGCGGGCGTGCAGATCAGGTACAGCAGCAGGGCCGTCGCGCGCACCGGCGCCGCGCGCCGGCGCCGGTCGAGCGGGGCGCCGGATTCGATGAACCCGGGGCTCGCGCACGCACGAGCACAGTGGCCCAGGAGCTTGGATGTCCTCACGTGGCTCTCCATGGTGCAGGCGCCAGGAACGCGCTCCAATCCTGCGGAGAACGAAGTCTGCCCCAGAGACGCGTCGCGGGTGGGCGGCGGTTCGGGACAGGATGGCGGAGGGCCGGTCGGCGGACCAGGCCTGGCGCGGGTCCTGCCCGGCTGCGGGCGCCTTAGCGCCCCGCATGATAGCCTTGACACGCTGACGAAGCGGGCGGGGGGATCTGCCCGCTTCCTCACGAGGAGGGTACATCGCATGTTCCAGTCAGATCAGTGGGGGTTTCCATGCGCGTGATTGGATTGCTCGGCGTTGCCGCCGCCTTCGCGTTGCTGCCGTGCAGCACCGCGCTGGCCGATCCGGCCAACCAGGTCGATCTCAAGGCCATCTGGGACAGTCTGACCCCGGACGAGCGCGAGTCTCTGCTCAAGCAGCGCCAGGCGGCGCCGGCTGACCAGGCCAAGGCAGTCCGCGCGCCGGGCGACACCTGCGCCGCCGCCACGCTGGAGGTCAGCACACTGCCTTTCAATGATGCCAATACCACGGTGGGGCAGACTGACGATTTAACCTACGGCGCTGCCTGCGGCGGCTTCAACGGCAGTTCGGGCGTGGGGCCGGACATCGCCTACCGGGTGCAAACCGACGTGGACTGCGATGTCACTGTGACCATGGATCCGACGGCGAACGACCTGGCGGTCTGGGTGGTGACGGACTGCGCCGATCCGGTCGGCGCCTGCGTCGGCGGCGATGATTCGGGCGGAAATGGAACGGCCGAGGCGGTGTCGTTTTCAGCCACCGCCGGCACCGACTACTTCGTGGTGGTGGATGGCTTTGGTGGCGCCGCGGACACGTTTACCTTGAACATCAGCGAAACCACTGCCAACGGCTGCCAGTTGGTGCCCGTCGAGCTGCAGGGCTTCCAGGTCGATTGAGTTCAGGCGACGGCGACGGCGCGTGCGCGTCGATCGCCGCCCTGCCCAACTCGCCCGCCGCCGTCTTTACCGGCGGCTGTCCGACGCGTCCAGCTGCCTTTGAAACCGTTCCAGCACGGGCGCAGCGCCCGGCAGCGGACGCAGCGCCTGCGTCAGCGTTTCCCCCGCGTAGCCGAGCAGGACCTGCTTCCGGGCGAGGCGCACGGCCTGCGCCATCGCCTCGGCGCTGGCGTCGGGATCGCCGCGCTGGGCCGCCGCGATGGCCAGTCCCAGCCAGGCCGCCCGATGGTCCGGTTGGGCGTGCGCGGCCGCGCGCCCCGGGGC
>JANJTY010000461.1 GCA_024710865.1 Lysobacteraceae bacterium
TAGGCAGTCTGGCCAAGCTGGACGACCGGGCGTTTCGGCTGGTCAAGTCGCTGATTCCCGCACCCTGCACCTTCATCCTTCCGGCGGCGGCCGAGTTGCCGAAGCGTCTCAAGCAGGCCAAGCGCCGCGCCGTTGGCGTCCGGGTGCCCGATCATGCGGTCCTGCTGGCGGTCCTGGCCGCCTACGCCGAACCGGTCCTGGCCACCAGCCTGCTCCTGCCGGACGAGGAATTGCCGAACCACGAGGCGGAGCTCGTGGCCGAACGCATGTTGCGCCACGTCGATCTGATGCTGGACGCCGGCGATTGCCCGCCGGGACCGACCACCATCATCGATTGCCTGGGCGATGAACCCGCGGTGACGCGCGAGGGCTTCGCTCCGTTGACGCTCCGCTAGGTCGCACGGCGGGGCACGCTCCTCACGCGCCGGGAGCGCCCGGGAATTCCGGGATCGGCGCGGGTCGGCAGCCCGACAGCGGGCCCGACGGCAGCCATCCATCGAGCATCTGAACCGGCCCGGAGAGGGGCCGCCATCCATGAGTCAAGCCCAGGCAGGGCCCGTCAGCAGCGGCGAAGCCGCGCTTTTCGTACCGCAGCCGCAGCAGCAGGAGATGCCGCTGGCGGTGGTGCGCGGGCAGCCGCTGCTGCAGATGCCGCAGGACCTCTACATCCCGCCGGATGCGCTGGAGGTGTTCCTGGAGGCCTTCGAGGGCCCGCTGGACCTGCTGCTGTATCTCATCCGGCGCCAGAACCTCGACGTGCTGGACATCCCGGTGGCGGAGATCACCCGCCAGTACAGCCAGTACATCGAGGTGATGCAGACCCTGCGCTTCGAACTGGCGGCCGAGTACCTGCTGATGGCCGCCATCCTGGCCGAGATCAAGTCGCGCATGCTGCTGCCGCGGCCGCCGAGCGAGGAAGGGCCGGAAGAGGACCCGCGCGCCGAGCTGGTGCGCCGGCTGCAGGAGTACGAGCGCTACAAGCAGGCGGCCGAGGACATCGACGCCCTGCCCCGCCTCGACCGCGACACCGTGCCGGCCCTGGCGCACGCCGGCGAACGCAGCGTGGTGCGGCTGCCGCCGCCGGTCGACCTGCGCGAGATGCTGCTGGCGCTGCGCGACGTGCTCAAGCGCGCCGAACTCTTCAGCCACCATGCCATCAAGCGCGAGGCGCTCAGCGTCCGCCAGCGCATGGGCGAGGTGCTGGGGCGGCTGGAGGATGGCCAGTTCCACGCCTTCGATCGGCTGTTCGTGGCCGAGGAAGGCCGACTGGGCGTGGTGGTGACCTTCCTCGCCATCCTCGAGCTGGCCAAGGAGCAGCTGCTCGAACTGGTGCAGGAAGCCCCGCTTGCCGCGATCTATGTCCGCTCGCTCGCCGTGATGGAGGACGCCCCGGAATGACCCCCGACGCCGCCCTGGTCGAACGCATCGTCGAAGCCGCCCTGCTCGCCGCCGGGCAGCCGCTCAGCCTGGCGCAGCTGCGCGAGTTGTTCGTGGAGGACGAGGCGCCGGCACCGGGTGCGATCGAGCAGGCGATCGAGGCGCTGCGCGCGCAGGCGCCGCAGCGCGGCATCGAGCTGGTCGAGGTCGCGTCCGGCTTCCGCTTCCAGGTCCGCGCCGAGGTCCAACCCTGGGTCGGCCGGCTCTGGGCGGAACGCCAGACGCGCTACTCGCGCGCGCAGCTCGAGACCCTCGCCCTGATCGCCTACCGCCAACCGATCACGCGCGGCGAGATCGAGCAGATCCGCGGCGTGGCAGTGAGCAGCCATATCATCCGCACCCTGGAAGAACGCGAGTGGATCCGCGTCGTCGGCCACCGCGACGTGCCCGGCAAGCCGGCCCTGTTCGGCACCACGCGCACCTTCCTCGACTACTTCAACCTCAAGAGCCTGGACCAGCTGCCGCCGCTGTCCGAGCTGCGCGACATCCCCGATTTCGATCCCCAGCTGAGCCTCGAGCCCGGCGCCGCGCAGGTTCTGAGCGACGCCTTCGGTGCAGATGCGCTCGCCGCCGCGGCGACGGCGCCGGCCGCTACTGGACCGGTCGCGGAGGACGCTGCCGGGACCGAACCCGAAGCAGCCGCCAGGGCGGCAGCGGCGACCGACGTCGCCCCGCCCGCGCCGGACGCAGAGTCCGCTGGCCCCCACGATCAAGACCCCGAGGCGGGCGCAGCACCCGCCATCGCATCCGATTCCCCCACCGATCCCCCGACCACAGGCAGCGCCAGCGACGAAGCGGCCCTGCCGGAGCAGCCCGCATGAGCACGCAACGCCGAGTCCTCTCCCTCAATCGCGGCGGCGATGCCGCACCGGCCGAACGCATCGAGGAACGCCTGCACAAGGTCCTGGCCCAGGCCGGGCTTGGATCGCGGCGCGCGCTGGAGGAGCGCATCGGCCGCGGTGAGGTGCAGATCAACGGTCGCGTCGCGACCCTGGGCGACCAGGTCGGCAGCGGCGACCGCGTCGAGCTGGACGGCAAGACCTTCGTGGTGGCGCAGCGCAGCGAGACGCCGCGCATGCTGATCTACAACAAGCCCGAAGGCGAGGTCACCACGCGCGACGATCCCGAGGGCCGTCCGACCATCTTCGAGGCCCTGCCGCCGATCAAGGGCGCGCGCTGGATCGCGGTCGGACGTCTCGACATCAACACCACCGGCCTGCTGCTGCTCACCACCGACGGCGAGCTGGCCAATGCCCTCATGCACCCCTCGCGCGCGATCCAGCGCGAGTACGTCTGCCGCCTGCATGGGGAGGTCGACGAAGCCGTGGTGCAGCGCCTGTCGAAGGGCGTCGAGCTCGAAGACGGCCCGGCTCGCTTCGAGGAAATCGAGCGTATCGGCGGCAGCGACAGCCACGACTGGTTCCGTGTCATCGTCGAAGAGGGCCGCAACCGCGAGGTGCGCCGGCTGTGGGAGTCGCAAGGCTTCCAGGTCAGCCGGCTCAAGCGCGTTCGCTATGGCGACGTCTCCCTGCCGCGGCTGCTCAAGCGTGGCCAGATCGAAGAACTCGCGCCCGAGCGCGTGCTGGCCCTGCGCGAACAGCTTGGCCTTGCGCCGCAGGCGGCCGTGCTCGCCCTGCAGCCGGTCATCGGCCAGCGCCGGGCCCGACCGAAAACCACCGAGGTACGGCCTGAAGGCGGCGGTGCGAAGGCCTATGTGAACGGAAGCTACGCCGACGAGGCGCGCGAGCTGCGCGCCTTCGACCGCCTGCGTGACGATGGCCCCGGCCGTCGCCCCGGGGGCCGCCGCGCCGGTCCCGGCGGCCCGGGCGGTGCCGGCAAGGGCACGCGCAAGCCGGGCTCCAAGCCGGCGGGCCCGCGCAAGCCGCAAGGGGCTCGCAAGGGTGCGGGCGGCAATACCGGTAACTACACGCCGGGCAATCCGACGGAGTTCCGCAGTTGGTACGTGCCGGATGGAAGTTCCGCGGTCGAGCTCACCACCCATGCCCTGGCCAAGCGGCGCGCCGCACAGCCGGCCCAGGGCCGCGGCGGTCCCGGCGGCAAGTCCGGTCCCGGCGGAAAACCCGGTCCGGGCGGAAAGCCTGGGTTCGGCGCAAAGCCCGCGTTCGGCGGCCCCGGTGGCAGGCCGGGCCCGGGCGGCAAGCCCCGCTCCGGTGCTCCGGGCAGTGGTGGTCCATCGGCTGGTGCGCGCGGTCCGGGCAAGCCTGGTGGCGGACACGGTCCTGGCGCCGCCCCCCGCGGTCGCGGACCGGGCAAGCCGCGCGGACCGCGCCCCAAGTCTTGACATGAAAAAGGGGCGGCACCCGAAGGTGCCGCCCCTTCTTGTTTCCGCGACTAATCCAGCTTCAGCGCACCGCGGCTGCTGTCGCGCCGGCGCGATTCCTTGGCCTCGTAGTCGCCGATGCAGGAGTCCTGCTTCACCATGACGCATTCGAGGTAGTCGGTGACCTCGATCAGCGCGGCGCGAATCGCCTTGCCGGCCGGAGTCTTGTTCTCGTTCGCAAGCGCGCCGCCAAAACCACCGCGGTAGACGCCCACCGACATACCGCCGCTCTTGGCCGTGCCCTCGATGGTGCGAACGAAATCGACTTCGCCGGTCTCGGAATTGATCACGCGGATGTCGACCGCGATGTAGGCCGAGCTCGACTTGCCACCGAGCGAGATGCCCTTGATCGAAATGCCGCCGCCGGTGCCCTTCACGTCTTCCTCGTAGGAGGTGACGGTGCCGGCGACCAGGTAGTTCGCGCCGGTCAGCTTGCCCATGCGCGCGCCCGTGGCCGGGTTGACGCGCCCGGACGCGGCCAGATCCTGCTCGGCCAGGACGGACTCAAGCTTGCTGCGCTCGACGACTCGGAACGCGCCGGTCGCGGCGAGCTCGTTCGACAGCATACCGGCCAGTTCCCAGCCCACGCCGCCGCGCCACCAGCCGGCGCCGGACTCGTTCTTGAATTCGATCACGCCCAGGGTCGGACGATCCTGCGCCGCCGCCACGCCGGAAACACCGGCCAGAGCCAACGCAACCCCCACGAACAACTTCTTCATTGACGCCTCCTGATGGAATCCGGGCCTGGCGACAGGACCGGTGTAGACGATTCTAGACCGATTTCACGGATGCTTCGCGCCGCAGCGGGCAAGCCGTGCCGCCCTCTCTTTCGCGACTCGCTTCCTGTAACGCAGTTCGGCGCCGCAACAGGACAGCCCCCGGCCATCGCTTGAGCCGCCGTTCAGCGCAGCTCGAACGCGTCCGCGTCCCGATCGGCCGGAAAACGCGCCCGGTACGCCTCCAGCGCCTCGCGCGACAGGCGGCCGAGGGCCACCTGCTCCGCCGGTCCGAGCTCGATGACGGTTTCGCCAAGGTGGTCCAGCACCGCGCTATCGCCGGCGTAGCCGATGCCGTTGCCGTCGGTCCCGACGCGATTGACGCCGATGCAGCAGGCCAGGTTTTCGATCGCGCGCGCACGCAGCAGGGTGCGCCAGGCATGCCGACGCGCCGCCGGCCAGTTGGCCACGAACAGCAGCAGGTCGTACTCCAACCCCTCGCCGAGGCGCCGGTTGCGCGTGAAGACCGGAAAGCGCAGGTCGTAGCAGACCTGGGGCAACACGTTCCAGCCATTGAGTTCGAACACGGGGCGCGCCACGCCCGGCGCGTAGCGCTGGTGCTCGTTCGCCATGCGGAACAGGTGGCGCTTGTCGTAGTGCAGCAGCCCGCCCCCGGGCGTGGCCCAGAGCAGTCGGTTGTACACGTGCCCGCCCTCGCGGATCACCGCGCTGCCGGTCACCACGGCGCCGAGGCGCGCGGCCTGCCCGCGCAGCCAGTCGACCGTGGCGCCTTGCATGTCCTCCGCGTCCGCCACGGCCTCGTTGGAGAAGCCGCTGGTGAAGGTCTCGGGCAGCACCACCAGGTCGGCGCGCCCGGCCAGCGTTCCGATCAGGCTGCCGTAATAGCTGCGGTTGCCGGCAGGGTCGTGCCAGCGGGTGTCGCCCTGGACCAGGGCGACGCGCAGGTCGGGAACGCCGGGATTCGGAAGTCGGGAGTCGGGATTCGTCATGCGCGGGCCCGCTGCGGTGGCAGGGATCAAACCTTCACCAAGCGCTCGGCCGCGGCCACCAGGGTCGCGTCAGTCTTGGCGAAGCACAGCCGCGCCAGGCGCTGTCCGGGCGGCGGGCTGTCGTAGAAGGGCGAAAGGGGGATCGCCGCCACGCCGTGCTCGGTGGTCAGCCACTCGCAGAAGGCGCGATCGGGAAGGTCGCTGACGGCACTGTAGTCCACCAGCTGGAAATAGCCGCCCGGCACCGGCAGCAGGCGCAGGCGGCTCCCCGCGAGCAGGCTGCGG
This sequence comes from Lysobacteraceae bacterium, assembly GCA_024710865.1. Taxonomy (GTDB): domain Bacteria; phylum Pseudomonadota; class Gammaproteobacteria; order Xanthomonadales; family Xanthomonadaceae; genus JANJTY01. Next base: position 5,790 of record JANJTY010000461.1, read on the forward strand.
AAGCGGTCGCGCTTCTGCTGGTAGAAGGCCGGAAGCTCGAGGTAGTGCTCCGGGTGCCGCTCGATCATCCCGGCGAAGGCCCACTGCGCCGGCGCGAAGGTGCAGAAGGTCAGGTACTGGTGCACCTTGCGGAACTCGGCCGAGAGCGCCGCCGGCGCGATGGCGTAGCCGACCTTCCAGCCGGTGCAGTGGTAGGTCTTGCCGAAGGAACTGATCACCACGCTGCGCGCGGCCAGTTCGGCATGGCGCAGCACGCTCTCGTGGCGACGGCCGTCGAACACGATGTGCTCGTAGACCTCGTCCGAGAGCAGAACGATGTCGGTGTCGCGCAGGATCTCCGCCAGGGTGTCGAGGTCGGCGTCCGACAGCATGGCGCCGCTCGGGTTGTGCGGGCTGTTGATCATCAGCATGCGCGTGCGCGGACCGATCGCGTCGCGCACCCGCTGCCAGTCGACCGAGAAGTCCGCGGCGTCGAGCGGCACGTGCACGGCGCGCGCGCCAGCCAGTTCGATCGCCGGCTCGTAGCAGTCGTAGCAGGGATCGAGCACGACCACCTCCTCGCCCGCGCGCACCAGGGCGTGGATGGCGGCGAAGATGGCCTCGGTCGCGCCCGAGGTGACGGTGACTTCGGCATCGGCGTCGACCGCGCGGCCATAGCAGGCCTGCGTCTTGCGCGCGATCTGCTCACGCAAGGCCGCGATGCCGGTCATCGGCGCGTACTGGTTGTGCCCATCGGCCATGGCCCGGGCCAATGCCTCGCGCAGGAAAGCCGGCACCTCGAAATCGGGGAAGCCCTGGCCGAGGTTGACCGCGCCGTGGCGCGCAGCCAGCTGCGACATGACGGTGAAGATCGTGGTGCCGACGCGCGGCAGCTTGGTCTCGATCCGCATGGCGGAAAGCGGCTCCGTTGGGGGCGCCGCAGTGTAGCCCGGAACCTCTGCACGGGTGACTGGTGCGTTCACAGCCAGTGCCGAGAGACACGGAGGGGCCGCGGCTCCGGTGGCGCTGGATTCGAGCACCATCGTCGCCGCAGGCCCGCTCGCTGTACAGGCCTGTCCCAGAGCATGGACTGGCCAGGGGGCGCATTCTCCGGCCTGTTGGCCGGCTCGCGAGCGTGCGGGTATCAGGGACAGCCGATCAAATCGGCGATCGCCCGCGTCTTGCCGCCCTCGATCCACTGCCCCTGCAACGGCGGGGCGAAGACCGCGTCAACATTGGCCTCGTCCAGCGCACCGCCGAGGTACAAGCGCTGCAGCGTGCCCACCACCTGCGACTGTGGCGGAGCATAGGTGCAAAGCGGGCAGGCACCCGAATACTGGCGCAGCGACATGCTTCCGCTGCCGGCGAAAGGCGAGACATTGCCCAGCAGCCAGCGTGGCCTGCCCAGACCGTCGTAAAGGTAGGCGACGAAGGTCTCCAGCCCCTCCCCCGCCAGCACGCTGTAGCCGAAGCCCGGGCGCGTCGGTGAGTACCAGAGCCCGGAGACGGCAAGCGGTCCGGCCGCGCAGGCGGGCTGCGGGATCAACTGCATTGATTCGCTGCCCGAGTCGCCCAACACGTTCCAGGCGAAGCGGAAACGATCACTCGACTCCAGGCTCAGGTAAGCCTCGCCCGCCGAAACGAACTGCACCCGCTGACCGTTCCAGGTGAAGCGGCTGAGTTCAACGCGCCAGAGATGCTCACCCGGCGTCGCGGCGGCCGCCGTCCCGAGATACCAGGTCGGAGCACCGTCGGCATCGTAGGTGTACCAGACAACGCCCCAGACGTTGGCGGCAGCCACGGTGTAGAAGTAAACGCCCGCGCCGGAACGTGCCGGATTGTAATAGGCCCCGGGCTGCGGCGTTGGCCGCGCGCCGCTGAATTGAAGGTCTGCCTCCAGGTCGAACTCCACCGCCTGAGCACCGGTATTGACAGGAGTCAGATACCAGCGGCCGGGCTCCAGCGCGGCGCCGTTCACCACGATCTGCTTGTTCGCAGAACTGCCGCTGCTGGACGCCGCGGCGGTGGCACGCGCGGGCGCGGGTCCGATCGCTGGACCGGCACTTTCGCTTTGCCGCGCGAGGTGGAGCTGTACGTCTGGGGCGCCGATGCTTGAGAGCGTCAGGGAAGCGGCTCCCGGAGGCACCTCGATCACGTAGCGATCCTGCGCCTCCCCGGGCGGGAGACGCAGGCGCCGGTTCTGACCCGACCGCAACACGCGAGGTGCCGCGTTCCAGGCTGGGACACGCACCAGGTGGAGCGGCAGCACCACCATGTCATCCAGCCGATCCGGCACGTTGGCCAACAACAGATAACCCCTGCGCTCACTGCCTGGTGAAAGGCCGGGGAGGTCCCAGTCGAGGCGCAGCGGCAGCTCGATGCCGGCGTCGGCCTTGCCCGGACCGACCACGCGCGCTCCGCTCGTCGCCGGTGCCAGGCGCACGGCCGTGGAGGTGAGCTCGATCCGGTCGATCGCCCCCGATCCCTCCCAACTCTGGACCAGTACCCAGTAGCGATCATCGGCGTCGGCCTCGTCAACGTGGAGCATGCAGACCTCGCTGGCAGCTGGCGACGTGGAGCGGCACAGCTCCTCGTCTTCCGAGGGCAAGCCATCACCGTTGGCATCGAGCCCCACGAACAGGTCGATGTCGGGCGCCTGCGTCGACGCCGTGCTCACCTCGATTCGGCCTGCGCCCGTGCCCTCGCCAAAGGAAACCTGCTCGATCAGCACACCTCCCATGTCGAAGCGATCGTAGGGTGCAAGCGGCGTGGGATCCTCGACCAGCAGCAGCGAGCGTCGGGTCGGCTCGATCAACTCGGTTACGGCGAACGCCGCCTCCGGCAGACGCACGTAGCCGCCCAGATCAAGCGCAACCGCGCCCGCCTCCGCCGCTGCGCTGACTTCGATCCGGCCCGTGTCGCCGCCGGGATCGGCGAAGAGCGCCACGGGCAGGCGGACCTCGGGCACCGAGGAGTCGTCGGGAACCAGGCGCACCGCGCCTTGCACCCAGGTACCGGGGAGGCCCGTTCCGGTAAGATCGAAGCTGAACGAAACCGGCTGAGTACCGCCCATCCCCAGATCGAACCGCGCAGGCGTGGCGCTGGCGCTTGCCCCCTCTGGCAGGTCGAAGACGACGCTCCAGGCCGTGGCGCGAAGCCCCGTCACCCGGCGCATCAGGCTGCACTGCTCGAAGCAGTCGTCCAAAACCAGGGATGGTCGATTCAACTCGGCAGGTGACGAGGAACCGCCCGGAGCGGCAGCGAGGAAATCAGCACGGGAGACTGGAAAATACAGGCCCGCAGCTGCGGCGCGGCCCAGGTCGACACGGCCCGATCCCTGGTCGAACGGGCTTGCGATCACGCTGCCATCGGGGGCACGCACCACGGCGCGCGCCGTGGTCTGAAGCGCAGACTCGATGTGCGAAGGCCCCCAGTCGCGACTCGCTGCGCGCAGCAGAGCGGCCGCGCCGGCGACGTGCGGTGTGGCCATCGAAGTGCCGCTAAGCATGGCGACACCGTTGTTCTCGTGCGATGCCGCAAGGATCGCCACGCCCGGGGCCGTGATGTCGGGCTTCAATGCTTCCGCCGCGAATGCCGCCTGGCCGCGGCCGCTGAAGCCCGCCAGCAGGTCGGCGTAGTCGGGCAGGCTACGCAACTGGACGCCTTCGAGGCGACCACTGTGGCCCGCACCGTCGGCGAGCCAGTCCAGGAGATCCCGCCCTGCGCTCCAGCCTATGTGGGTCCCTGGAATGCTGTGTGCATCGGCCACCACGGACTCGCCGTCTGCAGGTCCGTTGTAGAGGATCATGCCGCCCCCTCCCGCGAGCCGGACATTGTTGCTTTTGGCCACGCGTGCCGTGACGCCGCGTTCGCAGACCACGAGCTCGCCGCTGAAAACCTGTCCGACCCAGGGATTGCTGGCGCCGGTCGGCGGAAAGTCCAGATCCATGCCCCGCGAACAAAGCGGATTGGCCGCATCCCGCACGATCGCCCTCGGACCGACACCGGGCGTCAGCCCGAGGCCGCCGAGGATGCCGCCACGAGGCGGTGCCGTGGCACCGCCCTGCAAATCGACCAGGCGGTTGGCGAGGGCCCGGTCGTGGGTGCTCGCGGCCACGGTCAAAACCCAAGGCGCGTTGCCAGGCGCGGTGATGGAGCCGGCAGCGGGGCCGTCATTGCCCGCGGCCACGACGACCACCACGCCGGCCTCGCGCGCGCTCAGCATCGCCAGCGCATCGCTGCCGCTCCATGGACTGCGCGGGCTGCCGCCGATGCTGTAGTTGATGACGTCGACGCCATCGGCTACAGCCTGGTCGATCGCGGCGACGAGGTCCTCGGTGGCGCAGCTGCCCGACGTACCCTCTTCGTTGACGCAGGCCTTGTAGCTGATCAGCGCAGATCGCGGCGCGACGCCGCTGAAGGTGAGTGTGCGCTGGACTCCATCGCCGAACGTGTGGCTTGCAGTGTACGGGTTGCCCGCTGCGGTGCTGGCGACGTGCGTGCCATGCCCGTTCAGATCGACGCCGTTGCGCGCATCCTCAAGAGTGAAATCGTGGATCCCGATCAGCTTGCCGTTGCAGCGTGCCGGCGCCGCGACGCACTGACCGAAAAAGCGGCCGCGTGGATTGACGTGTACATACCCGTCGCCGGCAGTGGCCGCGAAGGCCGGGTGCGAGGGACGGATGCCACTGTCGATCACTCCAATCACGCTACCCTCGCCGCGGCTGGTTCCCGCGAGGCCGGCATTCGTCCAATGCACCGGTGCCCCGATCCAGCCCGGCCCGGCATCCGTCTGCAGCCTTCTGGCTTCCGAACGCTCGACCGCGATCACACCCGGCAATCGGCGCAACGTTTCCGCCTCGGCCGGGCTCAACTCGGCGGCTAGGCCGTTGAAAGCGACCTCGTAGACGTAACGCACTTCAAGCGGGCGGCCCAACAGGGCCTCCGCCGAACGAAGCCGGTCGGTGCGACGCTTATCCAGAAATCCGCGGTAGGCTCGACTGGCAGGCGAATCCAGTTCGATCCGACGCGAACCGGTGGCCGCCGGACTGGTGGCGGCAAGCTTCGCCTGTTCCGCGTCCGTCGCGGCATCAGGGCCGCGCCAGGCGGCAAGAGGCGCCTCCGCGAAGCGCAGGATGTAGGTACCGTCGGTTTCGCCGGCAGAACTGGCAGTCCCTGGATAGGCGGCAACCACGGCCAGGGCAAGCATGCAGGTGCGCATCGGGGACCTCGCGCTTGGTTCGATCAAGCGGCGACTCTAACCCCACCGGCGTCGCGGCGGAATGCAGACCTCGCGCTTGACCATGGTCATGGACGCAGCCTGCGGCCTGCCGGTAGCATGCGGCGCCACTCGACCCAGTCCGATGACCGACGAACCGCACGCCCCCGTGCCGCTGCTCGCGGCCCGCCAGCTCGCCTTCAGCCGCAACGACGAGCGCGTCTTCGGACCGATCGAGCTGTCGGTCGACAGCGGCGAGGCTCTGCTGGTGCAGGGCGGCAACGGCGTCGGCAAGACCACACTGTTGCGCGTGCTGGCCGGCCTGCTGCGGCCCGACGAGGGCTCGCGCATCGAGCTCGACGGCGAACCCGCCTCGCGCGAGCGCGTGGCCCGCGTCTGCGCCCTGCTCGGCCATCTGCCGGGCCTGAAGGGCGAACTCTCCACCCTGGAGAACCTGCGCTTTGCCATCGGCCTGTTCGGACGCCGCCGCGGCGCCTCGCCCGATGCAGCACTCGCCAGCGTCGGTCTTGCCGGGTACGAGGACACCCCGGCGCGGCAGCTCTCGGCCGGCCAGCGCAAGCGCCTCTCGCTGGCGCGCCTGCTGCTGCTGCCGGCGCGGCTGTGGCTGCTGGACGAGCCCTACGCCAACCTCGACCTGGAGGGCATCACCCTGGTCAACCGCATGGTCGAGCGTCACCTGGCGCAGGGCGGCGGCGTGCTGCTCACCACCCACGGCGCCTACGCCGCGCCGCCGGTGCGGCAGCGCACCTTCTTCCTGGAGCGCGCCGCATGAGCGGGGCCCTGGCCGCCTTCGGCGCCGTGGTGGCGCGCGACCTGCGCCTGGTCTGGCGCCGCCGCGGTGACGCGGCCCAGCCCCTGCTCTTCGCCCTGCTGGTCTGCACCCTGTTCCCGCTCGCGCTGGGTCCCGAGCCGGCCCTGCTCACCCGCGTCGCGCCGGCGGTGATCTGGATCGCCGTGGTGCTGGCCGGCCTGCTCTCGCTCGACACCCTGTTCCGCGGCGACCTCGAGGACGGCAGCCTGGAGCAGTTCATGCTCGCGCCGCAGCCGCTGTCGCTGCTGGTCGCGGCCAAGGTTCTGGTGCACTGGGCCTCGACCGCCCTGCCCCTGCTGCTGGTCACGCCGCTGCTGGCGATCTTCCTGCAGCTGCCCGAGGCGCAGCTGCCGCTGCTGCTCGCCACCCTGCTATTGGGAACGCCCCTGCTCAGCCTGGTCGGC
>JANJTY010000470.1 GCA_024710865.1 Lysobacteraceae bacterium
GGTGGCGGCAGGCGCCACCGCTATCATGTCCAGGCCAACGGAGCTTCCCATGTCGCCCGATCCCACCCCGAACGAGCCCCGCCGCGACGACGCGGACGCTGAGATCCGCGCCCTGTTCGCGGCCCTGCCCGAGCGCAACACCGCCGACGTCCTGCTGCGCACCACCCAGCAGCACCACGTCCAGCTCTCGGCCATGGCCGACCTCAAGGCCAACATCCTGATCACGGTCTCCTCCATCGTGCTCACCCTCAGCATGCGCCAGCTCGGCGATCCCGACCTGCGACCCTCGCTGCTGGTCCTGGCCGGCTTCACCCTGGTGGCGCTGGTGCTGGCGGTGCTGGCGGTGCTGCCGAAGTACCGTCCGTTCCGGCTCAAGGATCCGTCCGCGCCGCTGCCGCAGGCCTTCAATCTGCTCTTCTTCGGCCATTTCGCCGAACTGCCGCGCGAGCGCTTCCTGCGCGAGATCGCGGCCGCGCTGCGCAGCGATGGTTCGATCTACCGCACCATGGCGAAGGACGTGTACGGCCTCGGCTGGTACCTCGCGCACCGCAAGTACCGCTTCCTGCGCTGGTCGTACCTGTTCTTCCTGGCCGGCTTCGTGGTCGCGGTGGCGGTGTTCGGGGTGCGCGCGCTCCTGAACTGAGGTCCCGAACCCCGCGCCGCCTGCTCCCGCGTTGACGGATACTTCACCGACCGGCCACGCAGGGAGAGGCAGATGCGCGCTTGGGTTGCATTGCTGGGTTTGCTGCTGTCAGTGGGCAGTGCGGCCTGGGCCGCGCCGCCCGAGGTGCCATCGGCGCTGGAGCCCTGGCGCGCCTGGGTGCTGGACGGGCATGAGCACCGCCGCTGTCCCTTCCTGTTCGGGCAGGCGCCGGGCGAGCCTGCCCAGCACGTGTGCGCCTGGCCCTCGCGCCTGGAGCTGAGCGTGGACGGGGATGGCGCGGGCTTCCGTACCCGTTGGCGGGTGCTGGAGGACAGCGAGATCGCCCTGCCCGGCGACGCCCGGCATCCGCCGCTGGCGGTTCGCGTCGGCGGCCAGCCGGCGGCTGTGCTGCAGGGGCATGACGGACCTCGACTCCAGCTGGCGCCCGGCGAACACGAGATCGAAGGCCGGCTGGACTGGGATCGGCGGCCGGAGCAGCTGGCCGTGCCCGAGGTCTATGCCCTGCTGGCGCTGAGCCTGGACGGCCAGGACATCGCCGTACCCGAGCGCGAAGGCGCGCGGCTCTGGCTCGGACGCGCGCGGGTCGAGGAAGCCGAGGACAGCCTCGCGCTGAAGGTATTCCGTCTGCTGTCGGACGGCGTGCCCCAGACGCTGGCGACCCGCATCGAGCTGGAGGTGGGCGGCCGCGCGCGCGAGACGCGCCTGGGTCTCGCCCTGCCCGAGGGCTTCCGCCCCATGGCCCTGCGCGGCGCGCTGCCGGCGCTGCTGGAGGCCGATGGCGGGCTGCGCGTGCAGCTGCGGCCGGGACGCTGGGTGATCGAGCTGGACGCCCGTGCCGCCGACCTCATGGAGCGCTTTGCGCCATCCGACGCGGTCGCGCCCTGGCCGGCCGAGGAGGTCTGGAGTTTCGCGGCCGATCCGCGCCTGCGGGTGGTGCAGCCGGGCGGCGAACTGCCGGTGGATCCGGCCCAGGTTGGCGTGCCCTTCGCGCACGACCTGCCGGCCTTCGTGCTGAACGACGAAGCGGCGCTGCGCCTGGAAACGCGCACCCGCGGTCTTCCTGCAGACGCGCCGCACCGGCTCTCGCTCACCCGCGAGCTGTGGCTCGACTTCGGCGGCTCCGGCCTGACCGCGCGTGACCAGGTCAGCGGGCGCCTGAGCCAGGGCGCGCGCCTGGACATGGGGCCGCCCTGGCGGCTGGAGCGTGCCGCTGCCGATGACCAGGACCTGCTGGTCACGGCCGGCGAGGGCGAGGCCAGCGGCGTCGAACTGCGCCAGACCGACCTGGCCCTGAGCGCGACGGCGCGCATCGAGGGGCGTGGCGAGCTGCCGGTGAACGGCTGGCGCCAGGCGTTCGACAGCGTCCGTCTCGATCTCAACCTGCCGCCCGGCTGGGCCCTGGTGCATGCCAGCGGCGTCGACCGCGCGCCGGGCACGTGGGTCGCGCGCTGGAGCCTGCTCGACATCTTCCTCGCCTGCCTCGCCGTGCTGCTGGCGCACCGCGCCCTGGGCTGGCCGCTGGCCGGGCTGGTGCTGGGCTACCTGCTGCTCGGTTACCACGAGCGCAGCGCGCCGCTGTGGAGCCTGATCGCGGTGCTGGCCCTGGGCCTGTGCGTGCGCTGGCTGCCGGCTGGCCGATTCGCGCAGGCGCTGCGCGTCGCGGCGTTCGCCTTCTTCGCCGGCGCCTGCCTGCTGGCCCTGCCGTTCGCGGCACAGCAGCTCAAGCTGGCGCTGTTCCCGCAGCTGGAGCGGGGCGAGGTGAGTCTGGCGTCCCAGGCTGGACCGTATCTGTCCACGCGGCGCGAGGTCGGCGACGAGACGGCGATGGCGGAGGCACGTCTCAACGTGGAAGAAGCCGAACCGCCGCAGCGGCAGCGGGCAGTGCCGAATGCGCCCGCAGAAATGGCGATGCCCGCACCGCCGCCCCTGCCGAAGGGCGGCTTCGTCCAATCGGTCGAGCAGAAGCGCAACCTCAACCAGTACCCCAGCGATGCCGTGCTGCAGGCCGGCCGTGGCGACCCAGACTGGCGCTGGCAGCGGCAGAGCCTGCAGTTCTCCGGCCCGGTCGCAGTCGAGCAGAGCCTGCGCCTGTGGCTCAGCCCGCCCTGGCTGACCCGGCTCGGGCGCATCGCCGTGGTGGCCCTGCTCGCGCTGGTGCTGTGGCGTCTGTTGCCGGTGCGCTGGGTGCGCGTCGCGCCGGCGTCGACCATGCCGCCGCCGGCGGGTGCCGCGGCCATGGTCCTGTTCGCGCTGCTGCTGCCGGCGCTGCCGACGCCGGTGCAGGCGCAGTCGCCGGCGAGCGCCTACCCGCCGCCCGAACTCCTCGACGAGCTGCGCGAACGCTTGCTGCGCGCGCCCGACTGCCTGCCCGACTGCGCGCGCCTGGCGCAGGCCGAGCTGCGCATCGAGGGCAGCCGCCTGCGCATCGCGATGGAGTGGCACGCGGCGACCGACCTCGTGGTGCCTCTGCCCGAGGCCGGCAAGCTCGCCGCGCCGCTGGCGGCGACCGTCGACGGGTTCGCCGCGCCCGTGCTGCGCCAGCAGGGCCAGGGCTGGCTGCGCCTCACGCCCGGCATCCGGCGCGCGGTGCTGGAGCTCGCCCTGTCCGAGGCCGACGGCATCGAGCTGCGCTTCCCCCTGCCGCCGGGCCGCATCGCGGTGCAGGCCGATGGCTGGGAAGTGGCCGGACTCGACGGCCGCCGCCTGCAGGGCGACAGCCTGCAGCTGCTGCGCCAGCGCCGCAGCGAAGGTGCGGGCGGCGAGACGGTGGACGAGTCGGCCGCGCGGCAGGATTTCCCGCCCTTCGTGCGCATCGAGCGCAACCTCGACCTCGGCCTGGACTGGAGCCTGAGCACCCGCGTGCAGCGCCTGGCGCCGGAGAGCGCCGGCTTCACCGTCGAGGTGCCGCTGCTGCCGGGCGAGCGCCTGCAGGACGACAACCTGCCGCGCCGGGGCGACCGCCTGCAGCTGGCCTTCTCGCGCGGCCAGCAGGAGTTCGTCTGGCGCTCGACCCTGCCGGTCGGCGAGCAGCTGGCGCTGGTCGCGGGCGGCCTCGAATCCTCCGCCGAGGTCTGGAACGTGGCGGTCGGCCCGTTCTGGCGGGTGCGCTTCGACGGCACGCCGGCGGTGGCCTCGCCCGATCCGGGCGCGGTCTGGAGCTTCCTGCCCTTTCCGGGCGAATCGCTCCAGCTCGACGTGGCGCGGCCCGAGGCGCTCGGTGGCGAGAGCCTGGCCATCGATGGCGTGGGCCTGAATCTCAAGCCGGGGCAGCGCGCGACCGACGCGTCGCTGGGTTACACGCTGCGCGCCACGCGCGGCGGGCACCAGGTCCTGACCCTGCCGGCGGCGGCCGAGCTGCTGCGCGTGAGCGTGGACGAGCGCGAACACCACCTCAAGCTGCAGGACGGCCGCCTTAGCCTGCCGGTCACGCCCGGCGCGCAGCGCGTCGTCGTCGAGTGGCGCGAGGCGAAGGGGCTTGGCGCGCACGTCGCCAGTCCGGCGGTCGACCTGGGCGTTGCCGCCAGCAACCTGCGCGTCGAACTGGCGTTGCCGGAGCGCTGGCTGCTGCTCGCCGGCGGCGGCGGGGTGGGGCCGGCCCTGCTGTACTGGCCGCAGCTCCTGCTCCTGGTGCTGCTTGCCTTCGCCCTTTCGCGCCACGGCGGCACGCCGCTCGGCTTCGGCGCCTGGCTGCTGCTGGGCCTGGGCTTCTCCACCGTGTCCTGGCTCGCGGCCGGCGTGGTCGCTGGCTGGCTGCTGCTGCTCGGCTGGCGTGGGCGCAGCGCCGCGCTGCCCAGCCACCGCGCCTTCCCGGCGGTGCAAATCGGGCTGGTCCTGCTCAGCCTGGCCGCGCTGCTCTGCCTGGTCGCAGCGATTCCCTACGGCCTGCTCAACGACCCCGACATGCGCGTCACCGGCAACGGCTCCAGCGCGGGCTATCTGCGCTGGTTCTTCGACCGCAGCGAAGGCGTGGTGCCGACCGTGTGGGCGATCAGCCTGCCGCTGTGGGCCTACCAGATCGCGATCCTGGCCTGGGCGCTGTGGCTGGCGAATGCGCTGCTGGGCTGGCTGCGCTGGGGCTGGGGCTGCTTCGCGCAGGGCGGACTGTGGCCGAAGTCCGATTCCGCCAGTAAGGCCAGGCGCGCCGTGCCACCGCCTCCGCCGCCGACCGCGGGCAGCGCCGATGCCGCCGCCGATGGCGACTGATTCGATCGCCGGACTGCTGCGCGAGGGCGTGCGACGGCTGTCCGGCGACGAGGCCCGGATCGAGGCCGAGCTGCTGCTCGCGGCCGCGCTGGAGCGGCCGCGCAGCTTCCTGTTCGCGCATCCGGAGCAGGTGCCGGCGGCGGACGCCGCGGCGCGCTTTGGGGCCCTGATCGAGGCCCGCGCCGCCGGTCGACCCGTGGCGCAGCTCCTGGGCCGGCGCGGCTTCTGGACCTTCGAGCTGACGCTGGATGAGCACGTGCTGATCCCGCGTCCGGAGACCGAGCGCCTGGTCGAGGCCGCGCTCGAACGCCTGCCCGCCGGTCGCCCGCTCGTTCTCGCCGATCTCGGCACCGGCAGCGGCGCCATCGCGCTGGCCCTGGCGCGCGAGCGTCCGCTGGCGCGGGTGCTGGCGACCGACGCCAGCGCTGCGGCCCTGCGCGTGGCGCGCGCCAATGCCGAGCGACTCGGTCTGAGCGGGCGCGTGCGCTTCACGGAAGGCGACTGGTGCGCGGCGCTGGAGGGCGGCCCCTTCGACCTGATCGCCAGCAACCCGCCCTACATCGAGGACGCCGATCCGCACCTTGCGGAGGGCGATCTGCGCTTCGAGCCGCGCTCCGCGCTCGCGTCCGGTGCCGATGGGCTGGATGCCATCCGTCGCATCGTGGCCGAGGCGCCTGCGCAACTGCGCCCCGGCGGCTGGCTGCTGCTCGAACACGGACTCGACCAGGGCGTGGCCGTGCGCGCGCTGCTGCCGGGTAACCTGCACTTCCTGCGCGCGCAGCTGCCAGAGGTGGAGCTGGGCGGCGCCAGCCGTGAGCTGGTCACGCACGTGCCCTCCTCGGGCGAGGGTGCGAGCAGCGTGCTGCCCGCGCGCATGGTGCGCTGCGTGCTGGACCGCCTGGGCTACGTGGCGGAGATTGAGTACATTGGCCAGGAGCCGGTGGAGATGGGCAACCTGACGAAAGTGGTGGGCTTGCACCAGTCCACGCTCAACGGCTT
>JANJTY010000472.1 GCA_024710865.1 Lysobacteraceae bacterium
GCCCCACATCTCAGATACGCGCTCCAAGAGGATGGCGGGAGGTAGTCATTGGCGGAGGACATGGCCCGCCTTGTGATAGGGCTTGGGACGTGAGTTGTCGCGCAGAGATGGAACATTGCAAGTCGCGGCCAGCTACCGGAATAGACAAACGCCGGATAGCGGTCGCTGCTGCTGCGGGCGTTCAACGGTGCCCGCACGGAAGGCGGGAGCCGATCCACTGTCCGCGCGGATCAGGCCGGCCGGGCGAAGCAAGCGACGCGCGCGCCCTGAGAACAGCACGGATCAGGGGCAGCGGAAGCAAAAGTGAGTAAGTGTGTGAGTAAGCGATAGCATGCTGGCGATGCCGCGCCAGCGATATCAGTGCGTTAGCGGTCGGCTTCGACTCCATCACGGCCACCACTTCGTTCTCTGCGGCGGTAAGCAGCCATGCCTGGCGCAGTGTTCCTGCCCGCGCATGCCTGCGCGGGCGCTCAGCCCCGCTGGGCACAAGCGCGGCAGCGCTTGCCCAAGGCGCGCGGGGCTTCGCCCATCACGGCCCACCACTCCGGGCATTCAGCCGCGCGCGCGTTGCTTGCGTTCCTGACGTTTGAAGGCACGAAGCGAGGATGATCCCGACCGCTTGCCGCGGTGCGGAAAGCGGCTTCGGGTTGCCTGTTCTCACGCGCCCTCGCGTGTCTGGTTCGGTGGCTGGAGCTCTGGCATGCTTGCCGGCAGCGGGGGCAGGCAGCGCCTGCGGCAAGGTGGGCGAGGTCGCATGACTGTTCACGACAAGGACACGTTCCTCGAGTACCGGCGTGAGCAGGAGCGGCGCCATCTCGAACGCTCGGATGGCAACGATCCGATGAGCTCCCTGCTGACAGTCGAAGTAAACACCACCGAACTGTGCAACCGACGCTGTGTCTTCTGTCCGCGTCACGACGCCTCGGTATACCCGAACAGGAATCTGCACATGTCCGTCGCGGTGGCCGAGGTCATTGGCGACAGGCTGGCGGAGGTCGACTATCGGGGCAAGCTGTCGTTCAGCGGTTTCGGCGAGAACCTCCTCAACAGGAACTTCCCCGACCTGGTTGCCGCGATGAAGCGTCGGATTCCGCACGGACTGTTCGAATGCAACACCAACGGTGACTTCCTGGACGCCGACTCCGCCCGCCGGCTGTTCGATGCCGGACTCGACCGGCTGTACATCAACCTGTACGACGGTGCGGAGCAGATCGGGAAGTTCGAGCGCATCATGGCGGGGTTCGCTCCCGGCAGCTACCACTACCGGGCGCACTATTCCCTCGATGACCATGGACTTCACCTCAACAACCGGGCGGGAAACGTCACCTGGCTGGGGATGGAGGGCTCCGCGCTCGAGAGCCTGCGGGGCAAACCCTGCCATTACCCCTTCTACAAGATGTTCGTCGACTGGAATGCCGATGTGTTGTTCTGCTCCAACGATTGGGGCAGGGAGATCGTGGTGGGCAACCTGCTCGAGCACTGCGTGCCGCAGGTGTGGCTGGGCGAGCCCCTGAACGCCATCCGGCGCCGGTTGATGGTGGGAGATCGCAGCCACAAGCCATGCGCAGGGTGCTCGGTCGACGGGCGCCTGTTTGGACGCGACAGCTTCGAACGTCTCAGAAGGCATCTGACGTGAGGGTGGCGATCACGGGCCATACCCGGGGCCTGGGCAGGGAACTCCTGGCCCGGCTTCCGGGGGCAGTGGGGTTTTCCCGCGCGGACATACCGATAGAGGAGGTCGAGCGCCTGGTCGCCGCCGTGCGGGACTTTGACGTGTTCATCAACAATGCGCACTCGGGCTTCAGTCAGACCCGCGTACTGCTGGCCCTGTTCGAGTGCTGGAAGGACACCGAGAAGACCATCGTCAACATAGGCAGCCGCAGCAAGTACCCGAACCTCTCGAAGGGTTACGAGTACTCGGCGGCCAAGGCGGCGCTGAGCCACGCCTCGAACAGCCTGCGCTTCCAGTCGGAGCGGCGTTGCCGGATCATCGACATCAATCCGGGCCTGATGCAATCGGACCTGCCCAGCCTGAGCTACGCGGAGGTGGCGGATGCGGTGCTTTGGGCCCTGAGTCTGCCCGCGCATTGCGAAGTCGGTGAGCTTTCGCTCTGGCACCGGCTCCCGTATGCAGCGCTGTCGCGCCTGAAGGATGACCGCAAGTAGATCGCGCAGTGCCGCGTCCGCGTATGCGGCGCTGGGGGTCGCCGGAGCGCCGCTTTGCTTCGCCATCCGGGAGGCTGCGACATGATGCACGCGTCCACGGCGTCCGGTGACGTCGGCCAGGCGAAGCAGTACATGGCCCAGTCCATCTCCGCCATTGGCGCGTGCGACTGGGAGCAGGCGCGAAATCTCGCTCGCCGGGCGGCGGCCGAGTTCGAGGCGGCCGACGATGTGCAGGGCCTGTTCCAGTCGGCGACCGTGTTGGAGAAGCTTCGGAACGTCGTCGAAGCCGCCCGGCTGCTGTCGATCGCCGGCCGCCTGCGCGCGGCCTGTCCGCTGCCCGAGTGGGACGGAACGAGCCTGCGCGGACGAACGCTGTTGGTCGTGCAGCGTATCCGCGACATCGGTGCGCCCATCAGGCAGGCGCGTGTCCTTGCCGATGCGTCCGTTCGCGCCGGGCGCGGCATCGTGCTCGCCAACAGACGGCTCGTGCCTCTGCTGCGCAGGTCGTATCCCGGATTGCAGGTCCGGTCCGACGAGGACGACTCCGCCCTGGCCTGGAGGGAATCGGATGTGGTGGCGAGCTACGAGACGCTGATCTGGCGCTGCTATCGGGATGACGCGAGCTTGGCGCGATCGTTCAGTGCGCTTCACTGCGACGCCGGCCGGGTGGCGGCGTTCGTCAGGGCGCACCGCGGTGACGTCCGGCTGCGGGTGGGGCTGTCCTGGTTCTCGACCAATCGGGCCAAGGATGTGCCTCCGCTTTCCGAGTGGATCGGGTTGATGGGGCGCGTCGATGCCACCTATGTCTCGCTGCAGTACGGCGATGTCGCAGCCGATTGCGCCGCGATGCGGAGCGGCTCCGGTCGGGACCTGATCGTCGATGCCAGCGTCGAGCAGCTGCAGGATAT
Organism: Lysobacteraceae bacterium; assembly: GCA_024710865.1. GTDB lineage: Bacteria > Pseudomonadota > Gammaproteobacteria > Xanthomonadales > Xanthomonadaceae > JANJTY01. The sequence goes on from JANJTY010000472.1 coordinate 3,075, forward strand.
CGACCGCTATGCGGCGCAGGTCGCCGCGCTGGACGTGGTGGTGACGATCAGCAACACGCTGGCGCAGCTGGCCGGTGCTCTCGGCGTGCGAACCATCGTGCTCCTGGATGACAAGCTGCATCTGATCTGGCCCGTGCGAGGCCATGACTGCAGCTGGTACCCCCGCACGACGCTGGTGCATCGGAAGGGACGGGAGTGGAGCGAGGTGTTCGACCAGGTCTGCGCGCTTCTGGCGGCGGACGCCTGCTGATCCCGAGGCAGGTTTCGGGTCCTCGCGAGGCCGATCAAGGAGGCGCGTGTCGTCCGGGGATGTCTGTGCCGGCTCGTGCAGAAGCGCCCTCGGCCGGGCGCGGCTATCGCCGGGTCCTGGCGCCGCTCTGTGTGCAGCGCGTCAGGCGTGTTCTGTGTCGCCGGGGAGTTCGGAGGGAACGAAGTGGCTGCGTGGAAGGTGCCGCGGTCGCCAGTTGCGCTGGGTGAGTCCCACCTCGGGAATCCACATCATCATGTTGCGGCCATCGTTCGGGTAGTTGCCGGGACTGACGCCATGGAACGAGGTGTCGGACTTGACGAAAATGAGCACCGAATTCGGGAGATTGGGTATGGTGCGCACCCGCTCGAAATCCCCATGGGAGAAATGCCGCGACGACCAGTCGGTCCTGCCCGCTTCCTTGGGTCGGTAAAGGCTGGTTCCGAAGTCGGCGAACCGCTCATCCGGGGGCAGGTAGAACAGGGCCGTGATGAACTTCGCCGCGGCATCCGTGTGCGGGCCCAGGGCGTAATCCCCATGGTCGCGGGTGACCAATGTGCGGCATCCGATGCTGATGCGCTCGCCCACCGCATGCTCGGCAAGCTGGGCGGCGCGCAGCCGATGCATGCGCTGCAGATGCGGCACGAAGCGACGCGCCATCCTGTCCAGGAATGCCTGGCTGTGGATCCAGCGCTCGAACTCGACCCAGAAGGGGTCAAGTGGCGCGATTTCGGCCGGGCTGAGGTTGAAGAACAGGCGTGATTCGTAGGGCGCGGGGAACGTCCGGTAATGCTCGCGTTCGGGCAACCTTTCGATCAATGACCGGTAGATGTCGTCGGGGAACACGTCACGCACGTGGCAGTGCGGGAACGGGTCCAACTGCAGATCGGCGGCCTCGATGCGCGCGAACACGTGCTCGTGGACGCGCAGGTAGTCGGTCGAAAACGTTTCGTTGTCGTGCGCGGGTTCGATGGCTTCAGTCACGTTGGCTGGGCGCGAGTGGGATGAGGGGCCGGTCGGCCCCAGGCGGGGACGCGAGGCTTCTGGCCGGTCCAGCTGCCGATTGCATGCGCTCACGGATGCGGTACCACTCGTCGGCATAGTCGCCGCGCGCGTGGTCGTCGCCAAGATAGGGCCCGCCCAGGGTGAAGTGGACGTTGGCTGCCGCTGGATCGTAGGCGTACTCGCCGACCAGATGGTTCCAGGACAGCGGGAGGGCGCCGATCTGCCGGCTGTCCAGCCAGCGAAACTGGTGCAGGTCCAGCCCGCTCGCCGATGAAACGTACTCCTTGGTCAGCGATGCGCAGGCCGCGTTGTTGAACAGCACCAGGCTGGACCAGTTCTTGCGGGCATACCGTGACTGCACATGCCCGAAGAACTTGCTGTCCGACTTCGGCACGTAGTCATGCTGGCAACACATGACTGCGTAGGCATCGTCGCGCAAGGCCCAGAGCTCCGCGATGTCACGACGAAACAGCATGTCGCAATCCAGGTACAGCGACCACCCGGCGTAGCCGCTCAGGCGCGGCACCAGGAAGCGGGAAAACGAGAACTGCGTGGATTGCAGTGCACACGGATCGCGCTTGAACACGTTGGTCAGGGTGTTCAGGGCCACCGGAACGAAGCACACCGGCACGCTCGAGTGTTCCAGGATGCTCTGGCACAGCACGTGGTAAGCCACCACTTCCCGAGAGTCGAAGCCCACGAATACCCGAACCAGCATTTGGTAGCGCTTGTCTCTTTGGCAATCCGCCCTGACGAGGCCCGCGACCCGCGAGACACTCCCGCCGAGCCGTCATGTGCTGAGATTTAACCTGCAGGGCTTGGCGTGTGCAATGCCGTCCGGTCCTTGCGGGGCTCCGCGCGGCGACGGAGAGCGACGGCGCTCGAATGGCGCCGCGCCGCGTCCAGCTCACGGACTGGCAGTGCCCCGCCACGGGCTGCGCCCGCGACTCGTTCCAGCAGGGTGCGGCGGTCGCGGGCCTCGAAGCATTCACCGCGCAACCGGTCTCCACGAGGCGGTGTCTGCGCCAGACGCGCCTCGCTCAATTCGCAGCGTCCTGCACCTCGAACCGTCGCAGCGACTCCTCCAATCGCGCGTACAGCCCGGCCACCCAGGCCGGCCACGTCGGCAGCGGCGGATGGCCCGGGCGTCGCAGGTCGGTGGGTGCGATCAGCACCTCGATGTTGGCCATGCCGATGTCGGCCGCAAGGGTGAAGAGCTCCTCTGCCGCGGCATCGCCCATCGCCAGGCAGCCGACCGACACCGCCTTGCCGTGGATCATGATGTCGCCGCCGAGCTCGCGGCGGCGGTCGGCGCGGGCCTGCTCGCGGTCGAAGGCGTTGGGATAGTCGAGCCGCAGCGAGACGTGGAACAGGCTGTTGGCGTTGAGGAAGGCGACCCGGTAGAAGCCCTCGGGCACCTGCAGGTCGCCCTCGCGCAGCTTGGGCCCGAGGCCGCCGCTGGCGGCGAGCACGGGGTAACTGCGGATCGCCCTCCACGCGCCGCCAGCGTCCTGCGCGTGCAGTTCGAGGCGGTCGCTGTCCTTGAAGGCGAGCAGGGCGACGCGCTTGCCCGGCCAGGCCACGCCCGCCGCGGCATAGTGCGGTGCGAGGCGGGCGCGGGCGGCGTCGCCGAACTGCGCGAGGCGGTCCTCCACGCTGTAGCGGCCCTGCGCCAGCGCCCAGACGCGGCTGAGCGCGACGTCGACCTGGGCCCGACCGGCCCAGGCGAGGCTGCAGAGCAGGGTGAGCGCGGTTGCCGCTCCTATGAGCGCACGCGTCGGAATCCGGGCCATGCCGCGCTCCGTACTGATCGGTGCGCCAGTCTAGGTCGGCAGCGCGCGCTCGCCGGCGCGCCGCCGATGCGCATTCAGCCGGCCTTGGGGCGCAGGATCCCGGCAATGGCGAGTCCGCCCAGCAGCCAGCCCACGGTCTGGGTGATGACGACGGCGAGGGTGAAGTCGGTGGGGAAGCGGTACCAGTTCCACTGCGGCAGCGCGACCACCAGGCTGGCGAACAGACCGAAGCCCGCCACCAGCAGCGCGCGCTGGAAGCGGCCCAGCGCCACCAGCGAGACCATGAACGCGGCCAGCAGGCCGGCCAGGCTGTCGGTGACCCACTGCGTGCCGAGGTGGGCGCCGAAGCGGGCCATCATGTCGCCGGCCTTGGGTTCGTAGACGATGAAGGCAAAGGGCAGCTCGCGCGTGCGCTCGCCGAAGGCCTTGGCCTGGGCTTCGTCGTTCCACTGCGCCTCGGACATCATCGGCAGCAGGTAGACGCCCGGATGATCCAACTGGGCGTCGAGGCCCTGCAGCGCGACCTGCTGCACCGGTTCGTCGATCTCGACCAGGCCCATGTTGCCGAGCGGCAGGACCATGTGCGCCAGCGCGCCCCAGAAGAACACCACCACGCCGCCGGCAAGGCCGGCCAGGATCGTGCGAATCATCGTCTGTCTCCCCGTGAAGTTGTGCCTGCACAGGGGCGCGCTGCCCACTCCAGAACGGGCGGGTGGTTCGAGACGGCATCTCGATCGTCCGCTGCGCGGACGCCTCGATGCCGCCTCGCCACGAACGCACGAAGGGTGGCCGCGAACCCTCGATGGAGCAGCGCGCAGCGCGAGCCCCTGCCGCTTCGATCCTACGCCGCCGCACGCGCAGGGCCAAACGCGATGGCGCGCATCCGCTCGTCCGCCACCATCGGCCACTGATCCGACGCATCCGCTCCGGGCGCTTGCATGTTGCACTGCAGCAGCGTATCGTCCGCGCCCCTCGTCGGACGCACCGGCGAATCCCACACCGAGTGTCAGCATGAAAGCCGCGTTCTTCTTCGCCAACCTGCTTGCCCTGTGGCCCATCGGCCGCAGCCTGGGCCAGCACGCGCCGCGCGCCTGCGAAGGCGATCGCCGCTTCCAGGACTGACCTCTCCGCCACGCGGGAGGTCGGCCACCCCGACCTCCCGAGGCTTATGCGAACGCCCTCGGGACTCCACGCCCGGGGGCGTTTCGTTTTCGGCGTTCGCCAAGGTTCGATCGAACAACGGCGCGGGGCCCGGCGTGGGCCCAGCGCCAGGAATTGGCGCCCGTGCGGGCGCCAATGCGAAGCATCCCGCGGGACGGTTCCAGCGGTCCGGGTTGGTATCCCGGCCGGTGCGCGCGGCGCTGCCGTGGCGTATGCCGAAGCCGGCCGGCGGATGTTTCGGACGGGCACGTTGGCTCAGCGGTAGAGCGACGGCATCCGCCGTAGGTCGCCGGTTCGACTCCGGCACGCGCCACCACGGGATAGCTCAGTGGGTTAGAGCATCGGACGTTTAATCCGAGAGTCGCGGGTTCGATTCCCGCTCCAAGCACTGCCTTTTACGCAGTCGAAACGAGGCTTCGGCCTCACCCCGGAAACGCACCGGGTCGCCGCCGTCGCGATGCCTGCACGAGATCGCGTCGACGACGGCCGCGGCGCGCAGGCCGGGCCCGCGTCCTCGACGCGGCGAAGCGACCACGACCGACGGCACGCAGTGCATCGCCTGCCGCCGATCGATGTCACCCACCCGCCGACAGCGCGCGCGCTCCGCCTTCGTGCCGTGCGGTGCGTTTCCACCTTTTCCCGGCGAGGCCGTCCGCGGCCTCGCCCA
>JANJTY010000502.1 GCA_024710865.1 Lysobacteraceae bacterium
CGCCGGCATCCCGGTGCACGAGGCGCGCGGCTCGATGGTGATCGACATCGGCGGCGGCACCTCGGAAGTCGCGGTGATCTCGCTCAACGGCATCGTGTATTCGCAGTCGGTGCGCATCGGCGGCGACCGCTTCGACGACGCGATCATCAACTACGTGCGCCGCAACCACGGCACCCTGATCGGCGAGACCACGGCCGAGCGCATCAAGATCGAGATCGGCTGCGCCTACCCGCAGGCGGAGGTGCGCGAGATCGAGGTCTCCGGGCGCAACCTCGCCGAAGGCGTGCCGCGCATGATCACGATCAATTCGAACGAGGTGCTCGAAGCGCTGCACGAGCCGCTCGCCGGCATCGTCACCGCGGTCAAGCAGGCGCTCGAGCAGACCCCGCCCGAACTGTGCGCGGACGTGGCCGAGCGCGGCATCGTTCTGACCGGCGGCGGCGCCCTGCTGCGCGATCTCGACAAGCTGGTCTCCGAGGAGACCGGCCTGCATGTGCACGTGGCGGACGACCCCCTGACCTGCGTCGCCCGCGGCGGCGGCCGCGCGCTGGAGCTGGTCGACATGCACGGCAACGACTTCTTCGCGCCCGAGTAAGGCCGGCACGTACGGCCCGGGGGCCGCGACATGGGTCTGTCCAGCGGGTCCAGCACCAGCCTGTTCGCCGAGGGCGGCGCCGGAACCCTGCGCCTGCTGTTCTACCTCGGCGTGGCGGTGGTCCTGATGGTCGCCGACCACCGCGGCGGTTACCTTGACCGCATCCGTCATGCGGCAGGGCTGGCGGTGGAGCCGGTCTATTACGTGGCCTCGTCGCCGGCCCGGATCGCGGCCTGGTTGCGCGACACCTTCACCGAGCGTCGCCAACTCGCCGATGAAAACGCGGCCTTGCGCAGCGCCCTGCTGGTCAGCGAGGCGCGCCTGACCGGCCTGTCGACCCTGCAGGAGGAAAACCAGCGCCTGCGTGACCTGCTCGACGGCACCCGTGGTTACCGTCTCAAGGTCCAGCTCGCCAGCGTCATGGACGTCGACCTCGATCCCTTCCGGCATCGCATCCTGCTTGACCTCGGCGAAGGCGCCGGCGCGCGCTCCGGCCTGGCCCTGATCGATGCGCATGGCCTGGTCGGACAGGTCATCGCCACCACGCCGGTGAATGCCACCGCGGTGCTGGTGTCCGATCCAGGGCACGCGGTGCCGGTGCAGGTGCTGCGCTCGGGGCTTCGCACGATCGCCTACGGCACTGGCGAGACCGATCGTCTCGAGTTGCCCAATATCCCGCTCAGCGCCGATGTCCGCATCGGCGACCGGCTGGTCACCTCCGGAATCGGCGGGCGCTTTCCGGCCGGCTTTCCGGTCGCCGAAGTCACCGACGTGCGCACCGACGAGACCCGCGTTTTCGTGGTGGCGCAGGCCCGGCCGCTGGCCGCGCTGACGCGCAGCGGCGAGGTGCTGCTGGTGTGGAGCGAGGCGATCGATACCGCGCCGGTGCGGGTGGGGCCTCCGGCGCAGGCCGTCCCGGCCGAGCCAACATCCGAGCCCAGCCCGACCGTCCCGGAGCCTGAGCCATGAGCCGCCAGCGCGACCGCGCCGGTTTGATGCTGGTCAGCCTCGCGCTGGCGCTGCTCCTGTCGGTGTTGCCGATGCCGGCCGGCCTGGCGCCGCTGCGGCCGTTCTGGCCCGCGCTGGTGCTGGCCTACTGGCTGCTGGAGACGCCGCATCGCGCTGGCCTGGGCCTGGCCTTCGCGCTCGGCATCGCGGCCGACCTCGTCTCCGGTTCGCTGCTCGGCGAGCAGGCCCTGCGCCTCTGCATCCTCGCGTTCATCGTGCTGCGCTTCCGCGCCCGCCTGCGTTTCTTCCCGCTCTGGCAGCAGGCCCTGGCCCTCTTCGCCCTGATGCTGAACGACCGCGTCGTGGTCCTGATGGTGCGCGGCTTCACCGACGAGGGCATGCCCGCCCTGAGCTTCTGGCTGTCGCCGGTGGTGGGCATGTTGCTCTGGCCGTGGGTCTTCCTGCTGCTGGACGACCTTCGCCTCAAGCTGCGCCCGCGCGAGGGCTGAGCGCGATGCGTCGCTTCCGTCGCCGTCGTCGTGCGACCCGCGCCCTGGGTCCGGCGCGCGCCCGTCTGCGCGACGGCCAGGCCGAGTCGAACCAGTTCCGCCGCCGGGCCCTGCTGGGCCTGGTCGCGGTCGTGCTGGGTCTGGCGGTGCTCGGTGCGCGCTTCGTCTTCCTGCAGGTCATCGGCTACGAGGAGTACCACACCCGCTCCGAGCGCAACCGCATCAAGCCGCGCCCGATCGTGCCGGCGCGCGGCCTGGTCTACGACCGCAACGGCGTGCTGCTGGCCGACAATGTGCCGGCCTACCGCCTGGAGCTGGTGCCGGAGCAGGTCGAAGACATCCAGGCCACGCTTGACGCGCTGGCTTCGGTCCTGCCGATCACGCCCGACGAGCGCGAGCGCTTCGCGGCTCAGCGCGCGGGGCGACGTGGCTTCCAGCCGGTTCCGCTCAAGCTACGCCTGTCCGAGGCCGAAGTGGCGCGCTTCGCGGTCGAGCGGCACCGTTTCCCGGGTGTCGATGTGGTGCCCTACCTGACCCGCCACTATCCAGCCGGCGCGCTGTTCGCGCACGTGGTCGGCTACGTGGGGCGCATCGACACGCGCGACCTCGAGCGCCTCGATGCGGTCCAGTATCGCGAGAGCACCCACGTCGGCAAATCCGGCATCGAGCGCTACTACGAAACGCGCCTGCATGGCCGCGTCGGCTACGAGGAGGTCGAGACCAACGCGGAGGGGCGCGTCCTGCGCGTGCTCAAGCGCACGCCGGCGGTAGCCGGCGAGCACCTCTACCTGAGCGTTGACGCGGAGCTGCAGGCCCTCACCGCGGAAGCCTTCGCCGGACAGCCCGGATCGGCCGTCGCGATCGATCCGCGCAGCGGCGAGGTGCTGGCCCTGGTCAACGTGCCCAGTTTCGATCCCAACGCGTTCGTGGCCGGCATGGGCCGGGAGCAGTACGCCGCCCTGCTCGACGCGCCGCACCGTCCGTTGTTCAACCGCGCCGTGCTGGGTGGCTACGGCCCAGGATCGACGCTCAAGCCCTTCATCGGCCTGGCCGGCCTGGAAGCCGGCCTGCGTCGCCCGTCCGACCGGATCCTTTCCAGCGGCGCCTTCCGCCTTCCGGGCCAGGAACACGAGTACCGCGACTGGCGCAAGGGCGGCCACGGCTGGGTCGATCTGCGCGAATCGATCGCGCAGTCGGTCAATACCTACTTCTACCAGCTCGCGCTCGATCTCGGCATCGAGCGCCTCGGCGAGGCCATGGCGCGTTTCGGGTTCGGCGCGCCGACCGGCATCGACCTGACCGGCGAGGCCAGCGGCGTGCTGCCCTCGCGCGAGTGGAAGCGCGCCCGCTTCAACCAGCCCTGGTATCCGGGCGAGACGGTGATTTCCGGCATCGGCCAGGGCTACTGGGTGACGACGCCGCTGCAGCTGGCGCACGCCACCGCCATCCTCGCCGCTGGCGGCGAGGTGCACCCGCCGCACCTGCTGCGCGCGAGCCGCGCCGGTTTCGATGCCGCGATCGAGCCGGCGCCGCGACCGCCCGCCTCGCGGGCGCTGGAGGCCGATTCGCCGCATCTGGCGGAGGTGGTCGACGGCATGGTGGCGGTCATGCACGGGGAAACCGGTACCGCGCGCGCCTACGCGCAGGATGCGCCCTACCGCATTGCCGGCAAGACCGGCACCGCCCAGCGCATCGGACGCACCGGCGAGCAGAGCCTCGATCCCGAGCGCCTCGCCGAGCACCTGCGCCACCAGGCCCTGTTCATCGGATTCGCGCCGGCGGAGGACCCGCGCATCGCGATCGCCGTGGTGGTGGAGCACGGCGGGTCCGGCACGCGCGCGGCGGCGCCGATCGCGCGGCGCATCTTCGACGCCTGGCTGCTGCGGGAGGACGCATGGAGCTCGCCCTGATCCTGCGCCGTGGCCTCTCGCCGCTGCTGCGGCCGCGCCTCGACCCGTTCCTGCTCGCGGCCCTGCTGGTCATGATGGCAGCGGGTTTGGCGACCCTGCACAGCGCCGCCGGCGGCAACGAGCGCCTGGTGCTGCTGCAGGCGGTGCGATTCGGCGTCGGGCTCGGCGCGCTCTGGCTGCTGTCGCGCGTGCCTCCGGCGCAGCTGCGACGCTGGACGCCCTGGTTCTTTCTCGTTTCGCTCGCGATCCTGGCCCTCGTGCCGCTGTTCGGCACCGGACGCAGCGGTCGGCACTGGCTGAACCTCGGCATCTTCTACCTGCAGCCGGCCGAACTGATGAAGCTCAGCGTGCCGATGGCCGTGGCGGCCTTCCTGCACCGGGAGCCCCTGCCGCCGGGCTGGCGAACCCTGTTGCTATGCGGGCTTCTGATCGGACTTCCGGTCGGCCTGATCCTGCTGCAGCCAGACTTCGGCACCGCCGTGGTGGTCGCCGCCAGCGGCGTGTTCGCGGTCTGGCTGGCGGGGCTCTCCTGGGCCCGCATCGGTATGTTCGGTACGCTTGGCGTGGCGGCCCTGCCGCTCGGCTGGCCTTTGCTGCAGGAGTACCAGCGCCAGCGCATCCTGACCTTCCTGGATCCCGATGCGGACCCGCTCGGCGCAGGCTGGAACATCATCCAGTCCAAGGTCGCGGCGGGTTCGGGCGGCCTGTTCGGCAAGGGCTGGGGCAACTCCACCCAGGCCCGGCTCGATTTCCTGCCGGAACAAACCACGGACTTCATCTTCGCCGTGTACGCCGAGGAGTTCGGCCTGGTCGGCGTGGTCGGAATGCTGCTCGTGTTCGCCTTCATCGTCGGTCGATCGCTCTGGATCGCGATGGACGCGAAGGAAACCTTCGCGCGCCTGCTCGGCGGCTCGCTCGCGCTCACCTTCGCGGTCTACGTGTTGATGAACGGCGGCATGGTGACCGGCCTGCTGCCGGTGGTGGGCGTGCCGATGCCGCTCATGAGCTACGGCGGAACCTCGGCCGTCACCCTGCTGGCCGGCTTCGGCATGCTCATGTCGATCCACTCGCACCGCAAGCTGCTGGGCCGGCCGAACGGTTGGGCGTGAGTCCAATCGGCGGATTCGGCGGGAAGTGTGAGCCTCTGCACGCTTTTACGAAACTTAATAACGAATAACCGAGTCCACACTCTAGGATTGACAGTCAGGCTGTCTTGGCCCGCCCACCTGGAGCACGCGCATGCGCCGCCTCGCCCGACTGCTTGTCATTCCGACCCTTGCCGCCCTCGCAGCGCCGCTCGGCGCCACCGAGATCCGCCTCCGCAACCGCGACACGCCCGGCCTCAACCGCGCCATCGAGCAAGCCAATGCCAGCAGCGAGCGCGTGGTGGTGCACCTGGCCGAGGGCGGTATCTACACCCTGGGCGAGCCGGAGGCGGGGCAGGTGCTGCCGCCCGTGCGCGGCAAGGTCCAGCTGATCGGCAACGGCGCCGAGATCCGCCGCTACGCCGCCGGCGCGGTCACCCTGTTCGAGGTGGCCACCGAGGGCAGTCTCAGCCTGCACGACCTGACCCTGGCCGAGGGCAGCCACGGCGCCCTGCGCAACCACGGCCGCCTGCGCCTGGAGCGGGTGTCGGTGGTCGACAGCACCGCCGCCGAGGCGCAGGCGGTGGTGGTCAACTTCGGCCGCTTCGAAGCCTGGGACAGTCAGATCGCCTTCAACCAGGTGATGGGAGGCGGTCGCGACGTGGCGGTGGTGATGAACCACGGCGACATGCGCCTGCATTCGGTGCGGCTGGACGGCAACACGGTCAGCCGGCGCTTCCCCACCCTGGTCGCGGTGGCGGGGATCCTCAACTACGGCCAGCTCGAACTGCTGGACGTGGCGTTCGACCAGAACGCCGTCAGCGATGGCTTCGGTGGGCTCAGCTACGAGGGCGTGGTGCTGGCGGGCAATGGCGGCCTGCGCGCCTCGATCGACCACGACCTGGTGCGGCGGCTCGATGCCCTGCCGCGGCCGTTCGCGCCGATTCAGGGTTTTGCCGGGCGCTGAGCCCAGCAGCGCAGCGGGCCTTCGGGCCCGCGCGTTGCGGCGCGGTTGCGCCTGCGGCGTGTAGAATCCGGGCCGGTTTTTCCTGTCCGGATCGCCCCGAATGCGCCGTTCGCTGCTGAAGATCGCCACCTCCGCCCTGGGCCTGGCCCTGGCCCTGCCGACGTTCGCGGCGCCGCGCGACGAGGCCGCGCTGGCGGCCTTTGCCGCGGAGGTCGCGGCCGAGCATGGTCTGGATGCGGCCCAGGTCGCAGCCACCCTCGACAAGGCGCGCTACCAGCAGTCGATCATCGATGCGATCACCCGCCCGGCCGAAGCCAAGCCCTGGCGCGACTACCGCCCGATCTTCCTCAACGACGCCCGCATCGAGAAGGGCCGCGCCTTTCTTGCCGAGCACGCCGAAGCGCTGGCCCGGGTCGAGGCCGAAACCGGCGTGCCGGCACAGGTCGTGGTGGCCATCCTCGGCGTCGAGACCAATTACGGCGGCATCACCGGCAAGCACAGCGTGCTGGATGCGCTCTACACCCTCGGCTTCCACTACCCACCGCGCCAGGCCTTCTTCCGCGGCGAACTCAAACACCTGTTCGCGCTGGCGAAGGAACAGGGCCTGGATGCCACGGCGCTCAAGGGCAGTTACGCCGGGGCGATGGGCTGGGGTCAGTTCATCCCGTCCAGCTACCGCGCCTACGCGCGCGATGGCGATGGTGATGGCCGCGTCGATCTGTGGAACTCGCTGCCGGATGTGTTTGCGTCGGTTGCCAACTATTTCGCCGCGCACGGCTGGCGCAGCGGTGAGCCGGTGGCGGTGCCGGCCCTGCTGGAGGACGGCCGGGAGCCGTACCGCCCCGCTTCGCTGGAGGCGAAGTACGCCCTGGCCGAACTCGCCGAGCGCGGCTATAGCCCGCAGTCCGGTGGCGTGCCTGATCTCGCCGCGACGGTGCTGAACCTGGAAGGCCGCTTCGGGCCGGAGTACTGGATCGCCTTCCGCAACTTCTACGTCATCACGCGCTACAACCGCTCGCCGCTCTACGCGCTGGCCGTGTTCCAGCTTTCCGAGATGCTCGGCCGCAGCGACAGCGCCGCCGTCGCGGCACGATGAGGCGCCTGTCCGCGTTGCTGGTGCTGCTCCTGCTGGTGGCTTGCGCCGGCGCGCCGCGCAAGCCGCCCCCCGCGCCGCAGGAGGGCGGCGGACTCTACGCTCCGCACATCCAGGACCGCGGGCCGGCCGAACCGCCGGACCTGAGCGGGCTGCAGGAACCGGAGCCGCGGCGCGAGCCGCTGGCGCGCTACGGCAACCGCAGTCCCTACACCGTGCTTGGCCGCAGCTACCGCGTCATGGCCGACCCGCGCGGCCATGTCGAGCGCGGCATCGCGTCCTGGTACGGCGAGAAGTTCCACGGCCGCGCCACCTCGAGCATGGAGCCGTACGACATGTACGCCTTCACCGCGGCGCACAAGACCCTGCCGCTGCCGACCTACGCGCGCGTCACCAACCTCGAGAACGGCCGCAGCATCGTGCTGCGCATCAACGACCGTGGCCCGTTCAAGGACGACCGCATCATCGACCTCTCCTATGCCGCTGCCGTGCGCCTGGACGTGCACCGCAAGGGTACGGCGCGGGTCGAGGTGAAGGTGCTGGAGGAGGGTGTTCCGCTGCCTGCGACCACGGCCTCGGCCGCGCCGCCGCCTCCCCCTGCCGCGGCGGCGGTCAGGTCCGGCCCCGCCGTGGTCCAGGTGGGCAGCTTCGCCGACAAGGACAATGCCCGCGACCTGGCCCGCCGCCTGCGCGATGCCGACCTGCGTGACGTGCACCTCGACGCCGCGCGCGTCGACGGCCGCCGCGTCTGGCGCGTGCGACTCGGACCCTTCCGCAACGCCAGCGCCGCGCAGACCTGGCTGCAGCGCGTGCTCGCGCTGGGCCACGCGGCGGCGCGCATCATCCACGAACCCTGAAGACCGGTCGCGGCGTCCAGCCGCCGCCCGGCTTCCGCCACGGAGAATCCTGCCGCATGAATCGACTCGTTCCGGCCCTGTCCATCCTGCTCGCTTTCGGCGCCGTCCAGGCGCAGGCGCCGACGGCGCCGCAGCCCGCCGTTCCCCAGCCCAGCGTTCCGCAGCCCGCCGCGCCGGCCGCGGCAATCCCCGCCACGCCCGCACCGCCGGCGGTGGTCGGCAGCGCCTGGGTGCTGATGGACTACGCCACCGGCCAGGTCCTGGCGGGCGAGAACGTCGACGCGCGGGTGGAACCGGCCAGCATCACCAAGATCATGACCAGCTACGTGGTCTCGGCCGAGATCGCGGCCGGCAAGCTCAAGCGCGACGATCGCGTGCGCATCAGCGAGAACGCCTGGCGCGCCGGTGGCGCCGGGACCGACGGGTCCACCAGCTTCCTGCCGCTGCACTCGGAACAGAGGCTCGACGACCTGCTGCACGGGGTCATCATCCAGTCCGGCAACGATGCCTCGATCGCGCTGGCCGAGCACGTCGCCGGCTCCGAGGCCGCCTTCGCCGAGCTGATGAACCAGTACGCCGCACGCCTTGGCATGAGCGGAACGCGCTACCAGAACGCGCACGGGCTGCCGGCGCCCGAGCACTACAGCACCGCGCGCGATATCGCGATCCTGTCGCGCGCCCTGATCCGCGACTTCCCGGAGGACTACGCCTACTACCGGCTGAAGGAATTCACCATCAACGGCATCCAGCAGCACAACCGCAACCCCCTGCTGTGGCGCGATGAAACGGTGCGGATCAGCGAGAACGCCTGGCGCGCGGGTGGCGCGGGCACGGATGGATCGACCAGTTTCCTGCCCCTGAATTCGGAGCAGAAGCTCGACGACCTGCTGCACGGCGTCATCATCCAGTCCGGCAACGACGCGTCCATCGCCCTCGCCGAGCACGTGGCCGGTTCGGAGGCGGCCTTCGCCGACCTCATGAACCAGTACGCCGCGCGCCTCGGCATGGGCGGGACCCGCTACCAGAACTCGCATGGCCTGCCGGCGCCCGAGCACTACAGCACCGCGCGCGACATCGCCATCCTTTCGCGCGCCCTGGTCCGCGACTTCCCCGAGGACTACGCGTACTACCGGCTGAAGGAGTTCACCATCAACGGCATCCAGCAGCACAACCGCAACAC
>JANJTY010000539.1 GCA_024710865.1 Lysobacteraceae bacterium
CGGCGGATCGGTCAGGCGCTGCTGGCAGTCGAGCAGGCGGTCGAGCTGCAGGTAGCCGCCGTAGGTCAGGCGCTGGTGCAGGTCGGTGTGGATGCCGCTTTCCAGGTGGCGAAGGTTCTCGTTCTCGGACACGGACGTGGCTTGGCGCAGAGGAAAGCCGGAAGTGTACGACCTGCATCCGACCGCGTCCGGTGGCGGGCGGGCCGGACCGGGTTGCGCTGCACCTTGCCCCGCGCGGTCGCGACTGCTATCAAGCGGGGCTCGCAACCCGGGATTCCCCACCGCGATGAGCACCGCCGCGCGTTTCAGCATCGAGTACCTGCAGTACCTCGGCCCCGACGGGCGCCTGGTGCGTGAGGACCTGCCCGCCTTCGCGCAGGATCGCGACACCCTGGTCGGGCTGTACAAGGCCATGGCCTTCACCCGCGTGTTCGACGAGAAGTCGGTGAAGCTGCAGCGCACCGGCAAGCTCGGCACCTATGCCTCCTGCCTCGGCCACGAGGCCGCGCACATCGGCATCGGCAGCGCCATGCGCACCGAAGACGTGTTCGCGCCGATGTACCGCGAGTACGGCGCGCAGTTCCTGCGCGGGGTCAAACCGCGCGAGGTGCTGCTGTACTGGGGTGGCGACGAGCGCGGCAGCGACTTCTCCGGCCCGAAGCACGACTACGCCTGGTGCGTTCCCATCGCCACCCAGTGCCTGCATGCCGCCGGTGCGGCGCTGGCCTTCAAGCTGCGCAACGAGTCGCGCGTGGCGGTGAGCGTGGTGGGCGACGGCGGAACGTCGAAGACCGACTTCTACGCCGCGATCAATTCGGCCGGCGCCTACGGCCTGCCGATGGTGGCGGTGATCGTCAACAACCAGTGGGCGATCTCGGTGCCGCGGCGGATGCAGACCGGCGCCCAGACCCTGGCGCAGAAAGGTATCGCAGCCGGCCTGGCCTGCCTGCAGGTCGATGGCAACGACGTGATCGCGGTGCGCGCCGGCATGGACATCGCGCTGGAGCGCGCGCGATCGGGCGGCGGCGGCACAGTGATCGAGGCCGTCACCTACCGCCTCTCCGACCACACCACGGCCGACGACGCGCGCCGCTACCGCGACGAGGCTGAGGTGAAGGAGGCCTGGGCGAAAGAGCCACTTTCGCGCCTGCGCAGCTACCTGACCGGCCTGGGCTGGTGGAGCGAGGCGGAAGAAGCCACCTGGAAGACCGAGAGCGAGGCCAGGGTGGACGCCGAGATCGAGGCCTACCTCGCCGTTCCGCCACCGCCGGTCGAGGCCATGTTCGACTCCATGTACGCCGAACTGCCGGCGGACCTGGCCGCGCAACGCGCGCGCGCGATCGCGCGGGAGGCGCGCTGATGGCCGCCATCACCCTGATCGAGGCGCTGACCCAGGCCATGGCCTGGGAGCTCAAGCACGACCCGTCCGTACTGATCCTGGGCGAGGACGTCGGCGTCAACGGCGGCGTGTTCCGCGCCACCGCCGGCCTGCAGCAGATCTTCGGGCCCGAGCGCGTGCTCGACACGCCGCTCGACGAAACCACCATCGCCGGACTCTCGGTCGGCCTCGCCACGCAGGGCATGCGGCCCATCGCCGAGGCCCAGTTCGACGGCTTCGTGTATCCGATGCTGGATCACCTCATCTGCCACGCCGCGCGCATGCGCAACCGCACCCGCGGGCGGCTCACCTGCCCGTTGGTGCTGCGCGTGCCCTGGGGCGGCGGCATCCGCGCGCCCGAGCACCACAGCGAGGCGAACGAGGCCCTGTTCACCAACGTGCCGGGACTGCGCGTGGTGATGCCGTCCTCGCCGCAACGCGCCTATGGGCTGCTGCTGGCGGCGATCCGCGATCCCGATCCGGTGATCTTCTACGAACCCAAGCGCATCTACCGCCAGTACAAGGAAGAGGTGCCGGACGACGGCGAGGCCCTGCCGCTGGACGTCTGCTACGTGCTGCGCGACGGCAGCGACGTGACCCTGGTGAGCTGGGGCGCGCAGGTCAAGGAAACGCTGGAGGCGGCCGAGGCCCTCGCGGCGGAGGGCATCAGCGCCGAAGTGATCGACGTGGCGACCCTCAAACCGCTGGATTTCGACAGCATCGCCGAGTCGGTCGGCAAGACCGGGCGCTGCGTGATCGTGCACGAAGCGCCGTACACTGCCGGCTTCGGCGCCGAGATCGCCGCCCGCCTGGCCGAGCAGAGCATGTACGATTTGCTGGCGCCGGTGGAGCGGGTGACGGGTTACGACACCCATATCCCGCTGTTCCGGCTGGAAATGAAGTACCTGCCCAGCGTCGCGCGCATCGTCGCCGCGGCCAAACGCACCCTGCAAGCGAGTTGATCCGACCATGTTGAAATCCCTGCACGGCACCGTCGTGGCGCCGCACACCGCCCCCGACGGCATGCCGCTCACCGTCCGCAAGGGCGACCGCGTGCGCCTGGGCCAGCGCCACGAGCGCTGGACCGAGTACGCCTGGTGCACCGACGCCAGCGGCAGCAGCGGCTGGGTTCCCTTCAATGTGCTGGACGCCCGCGAGGGCAGCGAGGCCACCGCGGTGCAGGACTACTCCGCGCAGGAGCTGCACATCCAGCCCGGCGACCGCCTGCGCCTGATGTGGAAGGCGGGCGGTTGGTGGTGGTGCGAGAACAGCGATGGCGATCGCGGCTGGATCCCGACCGAGTGCGTCGAACCGGAAGAACACCCGGGCGCGGCATGAGCACGCCCTACCGTTTCCATCTGCCCGACCTGGGCGAGGGCCTGCCCGACGCCACCATCGTCGAATGGAGCATCAAAGTCGGTGAAAACATCCGGCTCGACGAGCCCTTGATCTCGATGGAAACGGCCAAGGCCGTGGTCGACGTGCCCTCGCCCTGCTCCGGCCGACTGCTGAAGATCGCCGGCGGCCCGGGCGACGTGATCGCCACCGGCAGCGTGCTGGCCGAGTTCGAGCTCGATCCCGCCGGCCCGCAGCGCTCGGCGGCGCAGGACACCGGACATCACCACGGCGCGCCGGCTGCGGCGGCTTCTGTAGGAGGGGCTTCAGCCCCGACTGCGCGCGTCGCAGAGCCGGTCGCGACTGAAGCCGCTCCTGCAGCGGCCAGCAGCGGCGCTCAGCCTGTCGCAGGAGGGGCTTCAGCCCTGACCCAATCCAAAGCCGACGCCGGCACCGTGGTCGGCGCGATGCAGGTCTCCGACCAGATCCGCAGCGAGCAGGCGGTCAGCGTGGGTGGGGTCAAGGCCATGCCGGCGGTACGCGCGCTGGCCAGGAAGCTCGGCGTGGAACTCGCCCGCGTGCGCCCGAGCGGCGACGGCGGCGTGGTGACGATGGCGGATGTGAAGCGTGCCGCCTCCGATGCGTCGACTTTGCTTGCCTCTCCCAGCGGAGGCGGGGCTGGGGGTGAGAGGCAAACCCCGCACCCAGGCTCCGTTCGCCCCTCACACCCGACCCCTCCCGCGATGGGAGAGGGCAGAACAGCCCTTTCGAGTTCGGGCAAACCCATGGCGACCCGCCCGCCCGGCGCGACGCCTGTGCTGGGCCAGCCCGAACCGCTGCGCGGCGTGCGCCGCAACATGGCGCGGGTGATGGCCGAGGCCAACGCGCAGGTCGTGCTGACCACGATCGTGGACGATGCCGACCTGCACACCTGGCGCGGCAAGCAAGACATCACCGCACGCCTGGTACGCGCCATCGTCGCGGCCTGCCGCGCGGTGCCCGAGCTCAATGCCTGGCTCGATGGCGAGAAGCTCACCCGCACCCTGCACCCGCAGGTCGACCTCGGCATCGCGGTCGACACACCCGAGGGCCTGTTCGTGCCGGCCCTGCGCAATGCGCACCTGCTCGACGGCGCCGGCATCCGCGAGGGCATCTCGCGCCTGCGCGCGCAGGTCGAGGACCGCAGCATCCCCGCCTCGGAGCTGTCCGGCTACACGATCTCGCTCTCGAACTTCGGCATGTTCGCCGGCCGCTACGCCACGCCGGTGGTGGTGCCACCCTGCGTCGCCATCGTCGGCGCCGGCCGCCTCTCGCACGACGTGGTGGCGGTGATGGGCGGGGTGGAAGTGCACCGCCGCCTGCCGATTTCGCTCAGCTTCGATCACCGCGCCTGCACCGGCGGCGAAGCCGCGCGCTTCCTGCGCGCGCTGCTGGACGATCTGGCGCGGGCGGACTGAAGCCAAGGCGCTGCGCGTGGCGTGAGCGTCGCGCGCGCGTCGGTAAAGTCGAAGCGCTGCGGTTCGCTGCGCTCACCGGCATCCTGCGGCGTCCAGGCATGCCGTCCGCGCGCGCTGTTGCCGGCGGCGATCAACCGCCGGCGTGCTTGTCCGCCTCGGCCTCGCGCAGCGCCTGCAGCGCGGCGTCGATGTCGCTCGCCGTCACCGCCTCGCCCGGCTGG
>JANJTY010000555.1 GCA_024710865.1 Lysobacteraceae bacterium
GAGCTGAAGCTGCAGGCCACCCGCCTTGGAATCCGCAAGCTCGACCTCGGCCCCGCCGGCGGCCGCGTTCAGTTCCAGCCCAAGCCCACCATCGACCCGATGGCGGTGATCCGCATGATCCAGTCGCAGCCGCGCCAGTTCACCATGGACGGCCCGGACAAGCTCCGCATCAAGCTCGAACTGCCCGACGCGCAAAGCCGCCTGCGCTGCGCCAAGGGGCTGTTGATGGAGCTGCGGGTGGGGTGAGGGCATCGGGTCGGGCTACCGTTTCCGGCCGGTTCATCCCCCGGTTGCCCAGCCCCGCGGCAAAGCGATGATTCGTCCTCGTTCCTGGCGTACGACTTCACCCCAACTACGTGATCAGGCTTCCGGCGGATCTGGGAGGCCCATTTGGATAGGTCCTACGCCGAAGGAGTCGCCCTCCTGGTCTCGATCCTTCCACATCAAACTCGCCATCCGGGCTGTGGAAGCGGCCCTGCCCGATGTGCATTGGCACAGTCGCGCAAGGAGTAGTGTGCCGCCCAGCAGGAAGCGAGCGACGCGTCCGACCCGATCGACGACCCGATGGCGGTATTTGTGACGGTTTCTCGGCCGATGGCGCATATCGGGCACGATCACCTCTACGTCTTCCCGCCCGAGGTGACGCGCGACTGGCAGCGTCACACCGCATTGCTGCTTCCGCTTGATCTGAACTGAAGCACGGACGGCGTGTGAGTAACGGCAGGATCGGGCGATGCCGCCCGTATCCTGGGCGGTAGCCGGGTCGTGTCCATCAATGGCGAAGACGCACGAACCCTGCTCGATGAGCTGTGGTCGATGCAGGCGCGCGACCATCGCAGTGGGATAGGCGCAATGCGCGGGTTCGGCGCGGAATCCTACGCCCTTCTCCGCCACCGGGCGCGGGGGCGAAATAGCTTCGAGTTGGTCATACGCGGCGGGACGCGTACGAAGACTGCAGGGAATGAGGCGCGTTGCTCGGCACCGTTCAGCGCCTCTTCAAGGCCTAACTCTTTTCGATCGGGAGCCGCGCGGGCAGCGCTTCGTGCTCGCCCAGCTCCACCTCGACGATCCACTCGCCGCCGTCGAGCTCCTCGTCCACAGACTCGAGGTGACGACAGTCCTGGCACATCATCATGTCGGAGCCCCAGTCCGAGAAGAAGCCGTCGCGCCCCGCACGGGTCGAGCCACACTTCGGGCAGCGGATGGCGTTCACCTTCCGCGTCGCCCCCACGGGAGGGGCGCGCGGAGGGACTGGCGCCGGGGTCGGCCGCTCGGTTTCCCAGCTGAAGGCCACAGGTGGCGGCGGCGGCGAACCGACCGGCTCAGGAGGCCCCTCAAGCCTCACCGACGACACGCCCGCCTGCGCCTTCTCCTCTTCGGGGCTAAGCCCCAACTTGTCGAAGTGATACGTCTCACGGTCCGGGTCGAGGAACTCGCTCTCTTCGTGCCGCTCGTAGCGCTGCGGGCAGTGCGCGCAGCGATACTGGCCGTAGGAGAGTAAGACGAGACCGAGCTGCTCGGCCGTGTCTTCGGGCGGCAGCCACACGCTCGTCCGCGCCTTGCGCATCGAGCATCTTGGACAAGCGGCCGCGTCGATCATCGGGAGTCGAAACAGGGGTCAGAATACCTTTCCGCGAAGCTCAGCAATAGACAAGTGCGGTCAGAGTATCTTTTCGATGAGGTTCACTGAGCTCACCGAGATCCGACGGCCTTCGTTCGCCCTCGGCGCCGCTCACAGCCTGGTGGCGGCGAAGGTGTCGCAGCGGCCTGGGTCGCCGTGGTCGAAACCGACGCGGAACCAGCGCACGCGCTGGGTCGAGGTGCCATGCGAGAAGGAATCGGGCATCACGGTGCCGCTGGACTGGCGCTGCAGGGTGTCGTCGCCGATGGCGCTGGCGGTGTTGAGGGCTTCCTCGATGTCGCCCGGCTCCAGCCAGTCGTGCCGGCGCTGGGCGTGATGGGCCCAGACGCCGGCGTAGCAGTCGGCCTGCAGCTCCTGCCGCACCAGCAGACCGCCGTCGCCCTGCACGTTCTCGCCGCGGCGGCGGGCCTCGTTCACCCGCTGCGAGACGCCGCTGAGGGTCTGGATGTGGTGGCCGACCTCGTGCGCGATGACGTAGGCCTCGGCGAAGTCCCCGCCGCCGCCCAGGCGCCGCTTCATCTCCTCGAAGAAGCCGAGGTCGATGTAGACCTGCCGGTCGCCCGGGCAGTAGAAGGGCCCGACCGCCGCGCTGGCGCTGCTGCAGGCCGACTGCACGCGGCCGCTGAACAGGACCAGGCGGGCCGGCTCGTAGCGCTGGCCGGACTCGGCGAAGGCCGCGGTCCAGACGTCCTCGGTCTCGCCCAGGATGGCGGCGATGAACTGCGAGGCCTCGTCGTTGACCGGCGCGGCGGGGCCGGTGCCGCCGGCGGGCGTCTGCTGCTGCAGCTCGCCGACCATGCCCAGCATCTCCATCGGGTCCTTGCCCATGAGCAGGCCGATGACGACGATGATGGCGAGGCCGCCCAGGCCGATCTTGGCCCCGCCACCGCCGCGTCCGCCGCGGCGATCCTCGACGTTGTCGCTCTGCCGCGCGCGTCGCCATTTCATGCCGCACCCTCCCCGCTCCGGTACTGCGCCAGTGTCGCAGAAGCGCGCGGCGGCAGGCCAGCGCGGGCCTACATGCCGCGGAAGCGCGCCTGGTAGCCGGTGCTCACCGGCAGGGTCTCCTCGCGTCCGCGCAGGTGCAGGCGCAGTTTGCCCAGTTCGTCCTTGCGCAGGCGCTCGATCGCCGCGACGCGCACCACCACGCTGCGGTGCACCTGCCAGAACACCTCCGGATCGAGACCGGCCAGCAGCTCGCGCATCGGCGTGCGGATCAGGGCCTCGGCCGTGGCCGTCACCACGCGCACGTACTTGTCCTGGGCCTGGAAGTAGAGCACCTCGTCGATGCCGATCAGGCTCAGGCTGTCGCCCAGGCTGGCGGTGATCCAGCGGATGCGCTCGCCCGCGGGCGGCGCGAGGCGATCGCCGAGGCGCGCAAGCAGCGCGTCGAGGTCGGGCCGCTGCGCCTGCGCCAGGCGCTCGCGCAGGCGCGCCACCGCCTGCGCCAGGCGCGCGTCGTCGATGGGCTTGAGCAGGTAGTCGACCGCGCCGGCCTCGAAGGCCTCGACCGCGTGGCGGTCGTAGGCCGTGGTGAAGACCACCAGCGCGCCGGCGGCGGCCGCGCCCCGCGCCACCTGCAGGCCGTCGACGCCCGGCATGCGGATGTCGAGGAAGGCCACGTCCGGCGCTTCGGCTTCGATCGCCTCCAGCGCCGCCTCGCCGTCCTCGCAGACGGCCCCGATCCGCAGTTCCGGCCAGACGCGTCCCAAGGCTTCGACCAGGGCGGCGCGCTGCGGGGCTTCGTCCTCGGCGATCAGGGCGGTCGGGTGCTTCATGCCTGGGTCTCCAGCGGGATCTCGATCTCGGCCCGGGTCAGGCCATCGCGCGCGCCGAGGCTGAAGCGGGCCTGCTCGCCGTAGCGCAGGGCGAGCTGCTCGCGCACGTTGGCCAGGCCCACGCCGGCGCCCAGGCCAGCGCGCAGGCCGGCGCCATCGTCCAGCACGCGGATGCGCAGGCGTCCGTCCTGCGCGTGGGCCTCGATCCGGACTTCGCCCAGCCCGCGCTTGGGCTCGATGCCGTGCTTGATGGCGTTCTCCACCAGGCTGATCAGCAGCAGCGGCGGGAAGGGCAGCGCGCGCAGCGCCGGATCGAGCTCGACCGCGTAGCGCAGGCGATCGCCCATACGTACCTGCATCAGGTCGAGGTAGCTGGTGCAGATGTCGAGCTGCTGGCCGAGGGTGGACTGCAGCGCGCCCTCGCCTTCGCGCAGCTTCGGGATGGTGGCGCGCAGGTGCGCCACGAGCGCGTCGAGGCCGCGTTCGGCGCGCGCCGGGTCGCTGCGGATCAGGGCGCGCAGCGAGGCCAGCGAGTTGAACAGGAAATGCGGCTCGACCTGGGCCTGCAGCAGGGACAGGCGCAGGTCGGCCTCGCGCTCGCGCCGGCGCAGCTCGCGCAACTCGCGCTCGCGCGCCAGTTCGGCCAGCCGCCCCGGCTCGGCGAAGTAGGCGCGCAGGCCCAGGCCGCCGCCCAGCAGGGCGTAGATCGCCGCCAGCAGCAGGGCGTTGGCGGGCGAGAGTGTGGGCGGCTCCGGCGCCTCTGCCCGCCGCAGCACGACCTGCACGTTGCCGCGCTGCTCCAGCGCGGGTTTGATCTCGCGTTCGACATAGCCCGAGGCCCAGCGGTCGGCCACGAAGGACAGGGCGATGCCGGCCAGGATCGCGCCGACGACCGCGACGCGCTCGATGCGCAGCGGCCAGCGCGCGCGCCGCGCCAGGCAGGCCAGCAGCGGCCCGGCCTGGCTGATGACCAGGAAGGCGACGAACAGGTGCGCGGCACCGGCCAGCGCCGTGCCCCAGTCCTTCAGCGCCGCGCCGGTGCCGAGCGCGCTGAAGGCGGCGAACAGGCCGATGACGGCGGCGAAGACCAGGGCGCGACGCCAGAGCCAGGGCCAGGAATAGACCGGATACGCGCGCCAGCCCAGCCAGCGGCTGCCGCCCGCCACCACCTCGGGCGGCAGCGGGCGGTCCAGGCTGGGGCGCCGCGACTCGCTCACTGCCGCTCCGCGCGCTGGTCGGCGCCGTTCTGCAGCAGGCGCATCGCCACCAGCGCGCCGCTGGCGTCGCGCTCGAAGCGCATCTCGGCCCCGACCCGCTCCATCACGAAGGTGTCCGGCCCGGCATAGGCCAGCGGCAGCGCGGGCTGGCCGGTGCCCTGCGCGTGCAGCACGCCCTCGCGCAGCGAGAAGGTGAGGGAGAACTGCGGCGCGAGGCGGTACTCGCCGGCGTACTGGCCCAGATCGAAGTCGGCCGGCGGCGTCGGCGCCACCGCATCGAGGCGACGCGCGGGATTGGCCGCGCCGCCCTGGTGCCAGACGAAGCTCATCCCGCTGGCGCCGCGCTGCGGCTGCAGGCGCGCATCGAACGCGGTCGGGAAGAAATCCCCGGCCGAGTCGTAGCCCATCTCGAAGCGGGGCTGGCCGGCGGCCTGGATCTCCAGTCCGCCCTCGACCGCGCGCAGCTCCATGCGCAGCCCGCCGGCCAGCTCGTAGCGTCCGGCCAGTTCCTGCACCAGGGCCGGCGGCGCGGGCTCGATCCGGCGCGGCTTGCCCAGCGGCAGGCGTGCGTCGAGCAGGTGGAAGCCGAGGTCGCCGAGGCCGCCGAGCGAGGTCAGTGCCGTGTCCGACAGCACCACCACCGCGCGACCCGCACCGCGATCGACCGCCATGAGGGAGGAGAAGCCGCCGGTGCCGCCCTCGTGCACCAGTACGTCGCGGCCATCGAGCGGCGCCAGCATCCAGTGCATGCCGAGCCGGCGCGGCCCGGCCTCGACCGGCTGCTGGCTGAGTTCGATCGAGGCCAGCACCTCGCCCTCGCCGCGGCCGAGCTGGCCCTGCGCGTAAGCCACCATGTCGTCCAGCGTGGCGCGCACGCCGCCGACGCCGGCCAGGTCCGCATTCAGCGTCCAGGCCGCGGTCGGCTGCCCGCCCGGCAGGTGGCCCTGCACGTCGGAGGCCTCGCCCTCGCCACGTCCCAGGCCGGCATCCACCATGCCGAGCGGCTGGAACAGGCGCGTCTCGATCAGGCGTTCGAAGTCCTCACCTGCACGGCGCGCGATGGCGTATGAGAGCAGCATGGCGCCGAAGTTGGAGTACTGGAATCCGCTGCCCGGCGGTTTCAGCAGCTTGACGTCGCGCAAGGTGCGCAGCAGGTCGTTCGGGCGCAGGCTGGCATAGGGATCGTCCGCGCGGGCGGGCGCGAAGCCCGGCGGCAACGCCGGCAGTCCCGAGCTGTGCGTGACGATGTGGCGCAGGCGGATGGGCTGGCCCTCGAAGTCCGGCATGCGGGTGCCGCGCGGCAGGTAGTCGGCGAGCGGATCATCCAGGCTCGCCTTGCCGGCCCGGATCAGGTCGGCCAGCAGCGCGCCCATCATGGTCTTGCTGATCGAGCCGATCTCGAAGCGAGAGTCGGGGCCGATGCGTCCTTCGTCATCGGCATCGGCGCAGACGAAGGCGCGCTGTACCTCCGCATCGACCACGGCGACGGCAAAGCAGGCGCCGCTGCGGTCGCCGCGCAGGCGCTGTTCGACGGTCTCGCGCAGGCCTTGCGCGTCCGCGGCGGCAGCGGCACTGCCGGCGAGGGCGAGGAGGACGGCGGCGAAAAGGCGGCGATGGGTCATGGTGTTCTCCTGCGGCGGTTGGACAGGCTGCCAGATTGGCGGTCCGCATTCCTGCCTGCCGGACCTTGCGACGAATCCCGCCCGGCGCGGCGCGAACCCGTGCCTCGACGGCGTGAATCCGGGGAGCGACCTCGCCGCGGCGGCTATACTCGCCGACGCGGTGCGGCGCGACCAGCCGACGCCCATCCTGCATCGCCCCTGCCTGCGAAACGATTGCCCATGACCGATTCCGTCGTCGCCGAACTCATCGACCTGCTGGCGCTGGAGCGCCTGGAGGACAACCTGTTCCGCGGCCAGAGCCGCGACATCGGCACCAAGTACGTATTCGGCGGGCAGGTGCTGGGCCAGGCCCTGTCGGCGGCGCAAAAGACCGTGCCGGTGGAACGCGTCGTGCATTCGCTGCACGCCTTCTTCCTGCGCGCCGGCGACATCGAGCATCCGATCGTCTACGACGTCGATCGCACCCGCGACGGCAAGAGCTTCTCGGTGCGGCGCGTGACCGCGATCCAGCACGGCCAGCCGATCTTCGTGTTCGCGGCGAGCTTCCAGGAGCCCGAGCCCGGCGCCGAGCACCAGCTCTCGATGCCGGAGGTTCCGATGCCCGAGGACCTGCCGCCGCCCGAGCCGCTCGATCCGGAATTCCTGGCCAGGCTGCCGGCCAAGCTGCAGCGCTGGGTGACGCGCGGCGGCCCCTTCGAGTTCCGCCACGTCTATCCGCGCGACGAGTTCAAGCCGAGCAAGCGCCCGCCCTTCCAGCAGGTCTGGTTCCGCCTGCCCGAGCGCATCGACGACACCCCGGCCCTGCACCGCTCGCTGCTGGCGTACGCGTCCGATTTCCACCTGATCGGCACCACGACCTTTCCGCACGGCATCAGC
This sequence comes from Lysobacteraceae bacterium, assembly GCA_024710865.1. Classification (GTDB taxonomy): domain Bacteria; phylum Pseudomonadota; class Gammaproteobacteria; order Xanthomonadales; family Xanthomonadaceae; genus JANJTY01. Next base: position 7,136 of record JANJTY010000555.1, read on the forward strand.
TACTACCAGCCGAACGTGCAGATGGCGAGCCTGGACCACGTGCTCTGGTTCCACCGTCCGTTCCGGGTCGACGAGTGGCTGCTCTACAGCTGCGACAGCCCCTCGGCCAGCGGCGCGCGCGGCCTGGCGCGCGGCCTGATTTACGACCGCGGCGGGCGGCTGGTCGCCTCGACCGCGCAGGAAGGTTTGATCCGCGTCGTGGAGGGCGGCTGATGCGCCAGGTGTTCAGCTCGCCGCGCCTGGAGAACGTCGAGCGCATGGCCGAGGTCATGCGCGAGGCCGGCATCGAGGTGCAGGTCACCGGCGGTCGCTCCTACAAGGGCGGTCGGCGTCGCCACTTCAGCTACCGCGAGGCGCCGCGCGGCGACGAAACCGCCGCGGTCTGGGTGGTGCGCGCCGACGATCTGCCCAAGGCGCGCCAGATCCTCCGCGATGCCGGCCTGCTGGCCTCCACCGTGGACGAGCAGGGCCGTTACGCCGGCCTTACCGGTGGATTCCGACGGCCCGAGACGGAAAAGCGCGGCAACCTCGGCCTGCGCCTGCGCATCATCGTGGTGCTGATCGCGGCCGCGGTCAGCGCCCTGCTGTGGTCGCGACTGGGTTGAGCCCCGGCGGTCACATTCCGGTTCTTCGTGCGTCCCTGTGCATGACCCGCCCACACGGAGCCTGCGCATGAACGCCGACGCCCTCGACCTGCACATCCGCCAGCTGGTGCCCGCCGCCGCGCGCGGCGACCGCGGCGCCTACGGCCGCATCGTCGCCGCCTGCCAGAACACCGTCACCGCCATCGCGCTGGCCATCGTGCGCGACGTGCCCAGCAGCCAGGACATCGCACAGGAAGCGTTCCTGTCGGCCTGGCAGAAGCTCTCGCGCCTGCGCAACCCGGACAGCTTCCTGCCCTGGCTGCGCCAGATCACGCGCAACCTGGCGCGCGATCACCTGCGCGCGCAGACGCACCGCGCCAGTCCGGTCGACGACGTCGAGGCCGTGATCGCGCAGGTCGCCGATCCCGCCCCCTGCCCCGCCGACCGGCGCATCGCCGAGGAAGAAGCCGAGGCCGCGCGAGCCGCCATCGACGCCCTGCCGGAGGAGAGCCGCGAGGTGCTGCTGCTGTTCTACCGCGAGGGCCAGAGTTCGCTGCAGGTCGCGGCCCTGCTGGGCCTGTCCGATGCCGCGGTGCGCAAGCGACTGTCGCGCGCGCGCCAGAGCGTGCGCGAGGATCTGCTGCTGCGCCTCGGCGCCTTCGCCCGCGGCAGCGCGCCCGGCGCCGCCTTCACCGCCGTGGTCACGGCGGCGCTGCTCAGCGCCAGTCCGCCCGCGGCGGCGGCCGGCATCCTGGCCGCAGGCGCCGCCACCGCCGGCAAGTCGCTTGGGAAGCTGCTGCTCGGTTCGGCCGGCAGCATCGCCATCGGCCTCGGCGGTGCCTTCCTGGGCATCTTCTGGGGCCTCAAGCGCCAGCTGCGCGAGGCGCTGGACGCGGAGGAAGCGCGCGCCCTCACCCGCAGCGCCTGGGTCAACGCCGCCGCCAGCGTCGCCTTCATGCTCGGCATCTTCGCCTCCGCGCGCCTGAGCACCGGCTGGCTGATGCCCACCCTGGTGGCACTCGCCTTCTTCGCCACTATTTGCTGGCAGTGCGCCGTGGTGCAACCGCGCGCGATGGCGCGGCGCCACGCGCTGGAAGCCGCGCGTGATCCACAGCGCGCTGCGCGCCGTCGCCGGCGCGAACGCATCACCCAGTCGCTCGGCTACCTGACCGGCCTGGTATGCGGCGGTGGAGGGCTGGCCTATGGCCTGATCGTGTCAGGGCGGCTGCCGTTCTGAGACGGTGCCCCTGCCACGTTCGAAATCGGCTCGCTGCTGCAGCGGAGACAGCATTGCCGACGGCACCATCGCGACTCGGGTCAGGTCAGGTCGCCGGCCTGTCGGCTGCCGCAGGGCGGCCTCGAGGCGACTCAGGCCGAACGCGCGAGC
>JANJTY010000568.1 GCA_024710865.1 Lysobacteraceae bacterium
CCAGCCGGCTCAGGTCAGCCGGTTCATTGACGCCGCCCTGCGCGTGCGCGGCCAGGTAGGCGGGGCTGGCCACGATGGCCTCGCGCACCACGCCCAGCGGGCGGGCCACCAGCGAGGGATCGAGGGTGCGGGCCATGCGGATGGCGAAGTCGAAGCCTTCGGCCACCAGGTCGCGGGTGGCGATGCTCAGGTCCACGTCGAAGCGCACGTCAGGGTAGCGGGCGCGGAAGTCGGCCAGCAGGTCCACCAGGAATCCGTCGCCGAGCGACGTGGGCGCCGTCAGGCGGATCAGGCCCTCCACGTCGGTGCGCGCGGCCGACACGGCGCGCTCGGCCTCGTCCAGCGCGTCGCGCGCCTGGCGGAAGTGCTCCAGGTAAAGCCGGCCGGCCTCGGTCAGCGCCACCCGGCGCGTGGTGCGGTGCAGGAGCTTTACGCCGAGCGTCGCTTCGAGCGCGCTGACCTGCTTGCTCACCTGCGCCTTCGACAGGCCCAGCCGCTCGGCCGCGCGGGTGAAACCGCCGGCGTCCGCCACCGTCAGCAGGGCCAGGGCCTGGGGAAATCGGCTGCTTGCTGTTTCCATTGGTGAAACAGATCTTCCACGAATGGAGCGATGATACGGCTTCGGCTAGCCATTACAGTTCCTGCCACGACCAATCCGGTCCTTTCGGAGTTGAACCATGAAGATCCTCCTGGTGGGTGCCCTGGGCACCGTGGGCAGCGCCGTGGCCGCCGAGCTCGGTCGCCGGCACGAGATCATCAGCGCCGGCCGCCAGCGCGCCGACCTCAGCCTGGACCTGGGCGACCGCGCCAGCATCCAGGCTGCGCTCGACACACTGGGCAGCGTCGACGCCATCGTCTCGGCGGCCGGCCAGGTGGGTTGGGCGCCGCTGCTCGAGATGACGCCCGAGCAGTGGGCCTACACCACGGCGAACAAACTGATGGGCCAGGTGAACCTCGCGCTGCTGGGCCAGGCCCACTTGCGCGACGGCGGCTCGATCACGCTCACCAGCGGCATCCTGACCCACCAGCCGGTGGCCTACGGCGCCGGCGCCAGCCTGGCCAACGGCGGCATCGAGGCCTTCGTGCGCGCCGCCGCGGTGGAGCTGCCGCGCGGCATCCGCATCAACGCCGTCAGCCCCGGCGTGCTGGCCGAGTCGATGGACGACCTGGCGCCCTTCTTCCGCGGCTTCCAGCCGGTGCCGGGCGCGCGCGTGGCGCTGGGGTATGCGCGCTCGGTCGAGGGCGGCGAGACCGGGAAGGTGTACGAGGTGTACTGAGGGCCGCTGGCCCGAACGGCACTGTCCCCGTCCCTGGCGCGGCCGGCATGCTCGTCCGGTGCCTGCCCTCGATCGCCCGGAGCCCGCCATGAATCACGTCCGCGCCCCGCAGCGGGTCGCCGCGTCGCTCGCCGATCTCTGGTCCCCGCGCATCATCGCCGAGCTCGACGACGCCTACGTCAAGGTGGCCAAGGTGCAGGGCGTGTTCGGCTGGCATGCCCATGCCGACGAGGACGAGCTGTTCTTCGTGCTCAAGGGCCGGCTGCGCATCGAGATGGAGGCCGGCGCCGTGGAGCTGGGCGAGGGCGAGCTGTACGTCGTGCCCAAGGGCGTTCGCCACAACCCGGTGGCCGAACAGGAGTGCCACCTCCTGCTGGTGGAGCGGAAGTCCACCCACCACACCGGTGGCGAGATCACCGCGCGGACGCGCACGTTGGCGGACCAGCTGGGCGCGCAGGGCGGGGCATGAGTCCGCACCTTCGCATCGCCCGACCGAGCGCCGACCCGGCGCGGCTGGCCGAGCTGTACTGCCGAGCGCTGGGCTGGCGGGTGCTGGGCGGCTTCGAGGACCACGAGGGCTTCGACGGCGTGATGGTCGGGCCTCCCGGCGGTGCCTTCCACCTCGAACTGACCCGGCACCGCGGCCACCCCGTGGCGCCCGCGCCCACGGCCGAGGACCTGCTCGTGCTGTACCTGCCCGACCGCGCGGACTGGGCGGCCGCCTGCGAGCGCGCCCTCGCCGCGGGGTTCAGCCAGGTGCCGTCGTTCAACCCCTACTGGGACCGACAGGGCCGCAGTTTCGCCGACCCCGACGGCTACCGCCTGGTGCTGCAGAACGCCGCCTGGTGAACCGGGTTCAGCGGCCCCCGGCCATCGCCCGGAACACGCCGTCACGACGCACCCAGGCGTGGTGCAGCGCGCCTGCGACGTGCGCCAGGATCAGCGCGAAGAAGGCATGGCCCAGAACCCCGTGTGCGCCGCGCAGCCAGGTGTAGAGCGCGGGATCCTGCGGCGCCAGCGACGGCAGCACCACGCCCCCGGGCAGGGTGACCAGATAGCCACCCGCCGACGACATCGCCCAGCCCAGCAGCGGCATCGCGAACATCAGTGCGTACAGCGCCACGTGCGAAGCGCCGGCGATGCGCGCCTGCAGGCGCGGAAGATCCTCCGGCAGGGCCGGCGGCGGGTTCCTGCGCCGGTGCCGCAGCCGCAGCAGCGCCAGCAGC
>JANJTY010000645.1 GCA_024710865.1 Lysobacteraceae bacterium
GATCGAGCAGCCTCGGTTGTGGACGCGCGCTCCGGGTTGGATCCGGCGTCGGGCTGGTCGTCGCTGGTGCCTTGCCTGACGCGCATGTGTAGATGGCAACGCAGGGCTGACCGACCAGCCCCCGCTGCCACGTCCCGAAGGGCCGCCGCCGCTTGGGCTAGGCTTGCGCCACTCCCATCCCGCGCCGCTCCATGCCCTGCTTTCCCGAAGCCTTCCGCTTCCGCCACGACTGGCGTCCCTACCAGGTGCGGGTGCTGGGCGAGTTCGAGCGCCACATCGGCGATGGCCACTTCCACGTCGCCGCCGCGCCTGGTGCGGGCAAGACCCTGCTCGGGCTCGAAGCCCTGCGCCGGCTGCAGCGACCGGCGCTGGTGCTGGCGCCGACCACGGCGATCCGCGACCAGTGGCTGCTGCGCCTGCAGGATGCCTTCCTTGGGGAGGCTTCCGCACCGGGCTGGGTCTCGCGCGAGCTCGAAGCGCCGGCACTGATCACGCTCTCGACCTACCAGGGCCTGCACGCGGCGCAGCGTCGCCTGGGCCTGCCCGCGCTGCTGGCGCGGCTGCAGGCCATCGGCCTTGGCACCCTGGTGCTGGACGAGGCCCACCACCTGCGCCAGTCCTGGTGGCAGAGCCTGGTCGCGCTCAAGGCCGGGCTGGATGCGCCGCGCGTCGTGGCGCTGACCGCGACGCCGCCCTTCGACGTGCCGCAGGCGGAATGGAACCGCTACATCGAGCTCTGCGGTCCGCTCGATGCGGAGGTCTCGGTGCCGGAGCTGGTGCGCGCCGGCAATCTTTGCCCGCATCAGGACTATGTCTACTTCAGCGCGCCGGCCGGCGAAGAGCGCGAGCGCCTCGACCGTTTCGAGCAGGCCGTGCGCAGCCTGCTCAACGATCTGGCCTTCGATCGGGAGCTGTTGCAGCGCCTTGCCGCGCTGCCGCTGGTGGCGCAGCCGCAGATGCAGCTCGACGCGCTGACCAAGCGCAGCGACTTCGCCCTGGCGCTGGCCCTGTTCCTGCAGCAATCCGTACCGGAAGCGGCGCGCGCGCTGCTGCATACCCTGGGCCTGGCCGATGCGCGCCTGCCGCCCTTCACGCGCGACTGGGCCGAGCTGCTGCTGGGCGGCTTGCTGTGCGGGCGCGAGGCAGCGCTCGATGCGCAGGAGCCGCTCGCGCAGGACCTGCTGCGTCGGCTGCGCGGCATCGGCGCGTTCGAGCAGGGCCAGGTCTACCTGCGCGCGCCGCCGCACCTGCTGCGCCTGCTGGAGAGCAGCCGGCGCAAGTGCGAGAGCGTGGCGGCGGTGATCGAACTGGAAGCGCGCGCCGATCCTGTGCGCCTGCGCGCGCTTGTGCTGTGCGACCGCATCCGCGAGGCAGACTTTCCGAGTCCCGGCGAGGGCGAGCGCGACTACCGCCATCTCGGCGTGGTGCCGGTGTTCGAACACCTGCGTCGCCTGCGCCTGCCCGAGGTGCGCCTGGGCGTGCTGACCGGCAGCCTGATCGTGCTGCCGCAGGCCGCGCTGCCGGAGCTGGGCGAACGGCTGAAGGCGCTGGGCTCGACCTTGCCCGCGAGCGAGCCGCTCTGGCACGCGCCGGAGTTCGTTCGCATCTCCGTGCCGGCGGCACAGGCGGGCCCGCTGCTGCAGGCCGTGACCGCTCTGTTCCAGGGCGGCGGGATCACGGTGCTGGTCGGCACCGCCGCCCTGCTCGGCGAGGGCTGGGATGCGCCGGCGCTGAGCACCCTGGTGCTGGCCACCGCGGTGCGCACGGCGATGTCGTCCAACCAGCTGCGCGGGCGCGCGATCCGGGTGCAGTCGGGCAATCCCGACAAGGCCGCCAACATCTGGCATCTGGCCTGCCTGCATGCCGGCACGGAGAACGGCTCGCGCGGCGGAGCGGACCTGGAGCGGCTCACGCAGCGCTTCCGCGCCTTCGCCGGCGTGGGGTTGGAGCACGCTGTAATCGAGAACGGCATCGAGCGACTCGGCCTGGATCCGGCCGCGATCGCCGCAGCCGACTGCGATGCGCTCAACGCGCGCATGTGCCGCCTGGCCGGCGACCGCTTCGCCATGCGCCGGGCCTGGCGCGATGCGCTGGAGGATCGTTCCGCAACACCGCAGCGCCTGCTGCTGGAGACGCGGGTCGCGCCCCGGCGCCTGCTCGGTCAGGCCAGCTTCCTGCATCGCCTGGGACTGGAACACTGGCCGCTGCTGCGCTGGTGGCGGGCGCGTCGCCTGCGGATCCGCCTGCTTCGCACCGCCGAGGCCTTGCTCGAAGCCCTGCGTGGCCAGGGCCTGCTGGGCGCTGCGCCGATGCAGATCCAGGTGAGTGTCGGCGCCGAACGCGTGCACTGCCGCCTGCGCGGCGCCAGCACGCATGAGGAAGCGCTCTTCGCCGAATCCCTGCGCGAGTTCTTCGACCTGCCCGGCGCGCCGCGCTACCTGCTGCGTCAGCGCACGGCGGATTTCGCGGTGCCAGCCTGCCTCGGCGCGCACCAGCGCCACGCCGCGCGTCTGCGCGATGCCTATGCGCGGCGACTGGGCAGGGCCGAGCTGGTCTACACCCGCAGCGAAGCCGGTCGCCGCGCCCTGCTTGAGGTGCGCGAGCAGTGGCTGGCGCAGCGCTTCGAAGGGGGCTGCGAGACGCGCCAGCTCTGGGCGTAGCATCGCGCCGTGTCCAGCGCGGCGCCGATGCTTGGGGTGGACCTGGGACGGCACGATTTCGAATGGAACGTTCCGCTGTCCGCACGCACGCCTGGGAGCCGCCGTTGCAGGGCCTTGGGTTGACGGAGTCGGCACTCACTGTCCTACCATTGACTGCGTCCGCTTGGATCGGGATCGCGACGCGCAGTGCGCGGACATCGGCAGGATTTGCCGGGCCGTTTGCAGCCCCGAGCGTTCCGCACTCGACCGCGCGTTTGCCCAGCCATGACGCCGGCACGGCGCCGATCGGCCTTGAGGCTGGCTTCGAGGTCGGCTCGGGCGCCGGGCTCGCGTGGTGGACGCCAAGCCCCACATGCTGCGAGGACACCGGATGTATCCGAGCCCGAAGTTTGCCGTCACGGATCCGCAGGAGGTTCGCGCCTTCGTCGAGCGCTACCCCTTCGCCTCCCTGGTGGCGGCCGACCCCGGAGCGGGCTTCGTCGCGACCCACCTGCCGCTCCTGGTGCAGTCCTGGGAGGGACCCATCGTGTTCCGCGGTCACCTCATGCGCGACACCGACCACTGGCAGGCCCTGAAGCAGGATCCCAGGGTGTTCCTCTCCTTCCTCGGGCCGAACGCCCCTGTGCTGGGCAGCTGGCAACTCACGCCGCGCTTCGGGGGCACTTGGAACTACCAGGCCGTGCATGCCAACGGTTCGATCCGCTGGCTTGGCGAAGACCAGTTGGTTGAGCACCTGCAGACTTTGAAGGACCACTTCGAATCCAGCCCCAGCCACCGTTTCGACAGCCTTCCGCCTGACTATGTCGGTGGCCTGGTGCCGTTGATCGAGTGCGTCGACATCGTCGTTTCCGATCTGCGCTGCCTGTTCAAGCTCAGCCAGAACCGCCGGCTTGAGGAGTTCGACCGCACCGTGGAGGGGCTGCGCGCCCGCGGTGGCCAGTCGGCCCTGGTGGCGGACGAGATGCAGCAGCGCCGGACAACGTTCTATCCGGACGCTTCAGAAGGCTGAGCGCGAACGAGGAGATCACGCGCCGGCTGCGGTCCAGCGCCGCGTCCGGTCCGAGCCCCGCCCCCCTGTCTGGAGGACCAAGCCACCATGGACGCCTACTGCGAAACCCACGTGCTCGGCCCGGAGGATGCAGGACTGCTGCGGCGCCTGCTCGAGGTCCTCGGCGAGGCCTTCCGCGCCGACCCCGGCCACGA
>JANJTY010000656.1 GCA_024710865.1 Lysobacteraceae bacterium
GCTCGCGCGAGTATGAGTCGGGCATGGGTCGATGGGTCCGGATGGGGCGGCCAGGGCCGCAGGGCGCCGCATTATCGCGGCTCGGGCGCGGATGCGAATCCCTACGCAGGCGTAGGGAACACGCGCGGCTGACGTGGATCAAGCGGTCCGCGCAGGACCATTCAAGTCACGCCGAGGAGGCCTCCGAGCCATCCGAGCAGACCGGCGAGGCCCACGATGAGCGGCAAGGGCAGGCTGCCCCGCAGCAGCAGGACGAAGCTGGCCACGGCCAGCAGCGCGGTGAAGGCCGCCGCAGGCGGCTCCGCTCCGCGCAGCAGGTGCCAGCCGAACCAGAGCGCAAGATTGGCCATGACGCCCACCACCGCGATGGTGATGCCTCCGAGCGCGGCGCTCGCCTTCGGCCACTCGCGCAGGCGCTCGATCCAGGGCGCGACCGGCAGCACGAACAGGAAGCTCGGCAGGAAGGTCACCCACAGGGTCACGCCCGCGCACAGCAGGGCCGCGGCCAGCGGCGAGGCCAGGTCCGGGTGCTGCCAGCCGCCGACGAAGCCAACGAACTGCAGCACGAGGATCAGGGGACCCGGCGTCGTCTCGGCCAGACCCAGTCCGACCAGCATCTGCTCCGCCGCCAGCCATCCCTGCACTTCGACCGCATGCTGGGCCACGAAGGGCAGCACGGCGTAGGCGCCCCCGAAAGTGAGCAGCGCCGCCGCGCTGAAGAACAGACCCATGCGACCGGCCGTGCTTTCCGGCCCGAGCCAGGCGAGCAGACCGAGCACGGGCAGAAGCCAAGCCAGCAAGAGGCCCAGCGCGAGCAGCAGCGCACGGCGCGGGCTGGCCTGCATCCGCGCCTGCGGCACCGGCGCGCCATCCCCATGCGCATGCTTCGGAAGCCAGCGCGGGCGCCAGCGCCCCGCCGCCACGCCTGCCGCGGCCGCCGCCAGCACGACCAGGGGAAAGGGCAGGCCGAACGCGCCCAACGCGATCAGCGCGGCGCCCGCGAGGCCGAGCGCGAAGGCGCTGCGCAGCAGGCGTCGCCCCAGACGCAGGACCGCGAAGGCGACGATGCCCAGCACGGCCGCCTTCAGACCGATCAGCACGCCGGCCACCGCCGGCACCTCGCCGAAACGCAGGTACAGCCAGGACAGCAGCAGGAGCACGGCCGCGCCAGGCAGCACGAAGAGCGTGCCGGCCGCGAGCCCGCCGCGCAGGCCGTGCAGGCGCCAGCCGAGGTAGCAGGCCAGCTGCATCGCCTCGGGTCCGGGCAGCAGCATGCAGTAGTTGAGGCCGTGCGCGAAGCTCGATTCGTCGACCCAGCGCCGGCGCTCGACCAGGTCGGTGTGCATCATCGCGATCTGGCCCGCCGGCCCGCCGAAACTGAGCCAGCCAAGGCGGTGCCAGTAGGCCAGGGCGCTGCCGAAATCGGGCTGGACCGCGGGACTCGACGGCAGGCTCACCGCCCCCCTCCAGCGCAGCGGCACGCCCCGGTCGCACGCGCTTCGCTGTGGCAGCCGCCGTGGCGGCGATCCCGCTTTGCCACCCCCTTCGCAGCCACCCGGTCCACGCCGCGCACCCTCACCCCGCCAGCTCGCGCTGCTGGCGCTTGCTCAGTTTGCCGCGCACCAGCTCATAGGCGCGCCGCAGCAGGGCTCGCAGTTCCCGCCCGTCCTGCTGCGCCGGCGCATCGACCGTCACCCAGCGCGCCCGGGCGAGGTACGGCGCGGGCCGGAAGCCGGCGCGGTCGGTGAACTCGAGGAAGCGCTCGTCCTCGACCTTGAAGCTCAGCCTGCCGGTGTCGCGTCCGCGTACGCACAGCACGCAGAACATCTTTCCGGCCACGCTGAACACCAGATCGTCCTGCCACTTGATCTCGCCGGCGACGCCGGGCCAGTCCGCGACCAGCGCGCGCAACTCCTCTTCGGTCATGGTCGTCGATCGTTGGCTGAATCCCGTCGCACCGGATTAGAGCACAACCCGCACTGAAGTCCGGCAGCATTGTGCCGCTATGCTTGACCGCCACCGCATTCCCTTCCGCGCCGTACCCCGGCTCAGGCCGCAGCCGATGCGACGACAGAACCTGCCCCAGCCCTGGCACGAACGCGTCCTGCTCGACGACGGCCGCGAGCTGCTGCTACGCCCGATCCAGCCGCAGGATGTCGAGCCCCTGCGCAGTGCCTTTGCGCTACTGACGCCGGAGGAAGTGCGGATGCGCTTCCTGCATCCCATGCGCGAGCTCACGCCCGAGCTCGCCGCACGGCTCTGCACCCTGGATCCGAAGCGCGAGTTCGCCCTGGTGGCGGCCGAGCCGCAGCCGCCGGGCCAGGCCCTGGTCGGCGCGGTGGCGCGTGCCGCACTCGATCCGGACGGTCGCAAGGCCGAGTTCGCCATCATCGTCAGCCGCCTTCTGGCCGGCCAGGGCCTGGGCCGTCATCTGATGAAGCGTCTGATCCGCTGGGCGCGGCTCAAGCGTCTGGAAGCGCTCTACGGTGACGTGCTGGAAGAGAACCACGCGATGCTGACCCTGGCCGATGCGCTCGGCTTCCGCCGCACCCACGTTCCCGGCGACCACGGCGTGGTGCGCATCGTGCTCGAGCTCGGGCCTGCCGATTCAGCGTCGCGCCAGGGCCGCTAGCGCCTCCTGCAGCCGCTGCAGGCGTCCGCGCTGCGGCGCCGCCTCGACCAGCACGGGATCGAGGCGCTCGCGCGCGGCGGACAGGTGCGCGCCCGCGGCGGCGAAATCGCGCCGGGACGCCGCCAGTTCGGCGAGGTCGAGCTCGATCTCGCCGATCCCGACATAGGTCTCGCCACGCGTCGAAGCCAGCACGGCGCGGGCGTCCACGAGCAGCGCCCGGGCTGCCTCCGAATCGCCCTGCGAGCGCCGCAGCAGGGCGCGCGTGCGCAGCAGCTGCGCGTAGCGCGCGGCTTCGCGCCCGCCCATTTCGTCCACGTGCGCCTCGGCTTCGTCCAGCCAGCGCTCCGCCTCGCGCGCATCGCCCCAGCGCCGGTGCCACTCGGCCAGGTGCAGGCGACGCCGGCTGCGCTGCACGCCCCAGCCGGACTGCTCGCCGTCGCCAACCTCGAGCGAGAGCAATTCAAGCGACTCCGCGCGCTGCCCCGATAGCAGCAGCAGTCGTCCCAGGTTCTGGCGGAACTGGGCCAGGCGCACGGCGTGCTCCTCCGGGCGCTGCGCGATGATCGCCAGGGCGCGCCGCATCAGCGGCTCGGCCGCGGCGTAGTCGCCCATCTCTTCCTGCAGCGCCGCGACGTTGTTGAGGTCGATGGCGATGGAGGGATCGTCCGGCGCCAGGGTGTGTTCACCGATGCGCAGGGTCTCGATCAGCATGGCCGCGGCCTCGCGTGTGCGCCCCTGCTCGTAATAGGCCGAGCCAAGCGCGCTGTAGGCGTTGGCGAGCAGCCCGCTGTCGGCATCGAGCAGGGCCTGGCGCTGCGCGATCAACTCCAGCAGCACCTGCTCGGCGGCGTCCGCATCGCCCGCCTCGCGCAACTGGGTGGCCTGGAAGCTCAGCGCCGAGAGCAGGCCGAAATCGTCCGGCGCCAGTCCACGCCGCAGCTTGGCGATGGCGCGCGCCATCAGCGGCCCGGCCTCGCGTGCGCGTCCGCCCACGGTCATGGCCTCGGCCAGGTAGACCTCGGCCTGCGCGGTCTCGATCGAATCCTCGCCCAGCAGGCGCGCGAGCGATGCGATCGCGCTGACCAGCGTGGCCTCGGCCTCGGCCAGATGGTCGAGGCGGATCTGGATCAGACCGACGCGAGACTGCGCGCGCGCGACGTCGAGCGGGGTGCCGTGCAGACGCTGCAGGGAGAGCGCGGCGGAGAACGCCTGTTCGGCCTCGGTGAAGGCGAGGCGGTCGTCGTAGGTATTGCCCAGCTCGGTGAGCAGGCTGGCCTCGACCTGCGGCCCCAGCGCCGCGCGCCGCGCATCCGCCAGCGCCGCCTCCAGCGTTTCACTCGCCTGTTCGGGCTTGCCGAGGTAGCCGTAGATCCGCCCGAGCGTGCCGAGCAGTCGCGCGCGGTAGGCCGGCGCGAGATCGGGACGCGCGTCCAGGCGCTCGCGGCCGCGGTCGATCAGGGCCGCAGGTTCCAGCGCCCGGCGCCCGAAACCGGGTTCGGCCTCCTGGAACAGGTCGGTGAGGAACTCCGTGGTGGCGGCGGCTGCGCGGGATTCCTCCAGCGCGACGGCTTCGGCGCGCAGCGCGCGATCGCGCTCATCGGCCAGGCGCCATCCAAGCAATCCAAGCATCAGCGCGGCCAGCAGGGACGCCGCGACGGCGAAGGGATGGCGCCGCAGCAGCTTGCGCAGGCGATAGGCGGCGGTGTCGGGCGCGGCCTGTACCGGTCGGCCGCGCAGGTGGCGATCGAGGTCGTTGGCCAGCGCCTGGGCCGACGGGTAGCGCCGCTCCGGCTCGGGCGCGCAGGCGCGTGCCACGATCAGGTCGAGGTCGCCGCGCAGGGCCGAGCGCCGGCTGCGATCCACGCGCTGGCTGGGCAGCACGACGCTGCCATCCGGCGCGAATCGCGGCGGCTGGTCGCAGAGCAACTCGGAGAGCAGCAGACCGAGGGCGTAGACATCGGTGGCGGTGCTGACTCCGCGACCCTTGCGCTGCTCGGGCGCGGCATAGCCGGGCGTGAACCAGGGCTGCGTCGCATCGTGCCGCGCATCCGGATCGAGCAGCTTGGCGATGCCGAAATCGAGCAGGACCGGGCGTCCGTCCTCGCGCAGCAGCACGTTGCCCGGCTTGATGTCGCGGTGGATCACCAGGCGCTGGTGCGCGTAGTGCACCGCCTGCGCCACGTCGCGCAGCAGCGCGAGCCGTTTCGCGAGCGGCAGGCCCTGGCGCCGCACCGCTTCGCCCAGCGGCTCGCCGCGTACGTATTCCATCACCAGGAAGGGCTGGCCCTGCTCGGTCTCGCCGCCGTCCAACAGGCGGGCGATGCCGGGATGGTCGAGCTCGGCCAGGATCTGGCGCTCGTGACGCAGCTGGCGAGCCGCATCCGCTCCGGCCAGCCCGCGGATGACCTTGATCGCGGCCTGCTGGCGGAAGCCGCCGTCGGCGCGCTCGGCAAGGAAGACGACGCCGGCTCCGCCGCTGCCGAGTTCGCCCACCAGTCGCCAGGGGCCGAGGCGCCCGCCCGCGACCGGGGTATGACTGGCCTGCGCCAGGGCCTGGCCGAACTGCTGCGCCAGGCTGCCGGTGGCGGCATCGGCCTGCAGCAGTCCGCGCAGTTCTGCGACGAGGTCGGGCGCTTCGTCGAGCCCAGCCAGCCAGGCCTCGCGCGCGGCGGCGTCCGGCAAGGCCAGGCCGGTCTCGAACAGCGCCTCCAGGCGCTGCCAGCGCGTGCCGCTCATGGCTCCAGGCGCTGCTTCAGCCAGGCCTTGGCAAAGCGCAGGTCGCGGTTGACGGTGGGCAGCGAGATGTCGAGCACGCGTGCGATCTCCTCGTGCCCGAGACCGACCAGGAAGCTCAGTTCCAGCACATCGGCCTTGCGCGCGTCCTCCTCGCGCAGCAGGCGCAGCGCCTCGTGCAGGGCCTCGGCTTCGGCCGACTCGTCCGTCGACTGCTGTTCGGCCGCGCCGAGGGTGACGCGGAACTGGCCACCGCCGTTCTTGATCGCCATCTGCCGCCGCGCCAGGTCGTGCAGGATGTTGCGCATCGCGACCTGCACGGTCTTGAAGAAGTGCACCCGGTCCTGCCAGTCGACGTCGGCCTGCAGCAGGTTGATCACGAGTTCGTTCACCAGCTCGGTGGGCTGGATCGCGGAACGTCCGCCCTCGCTGCGCAGGCGGTTGGCGGCGAGCGCGCGGATGCGCTCATAGACCAGGGCCATGACCGCATCGCCGGCCGGTCCGCTGCCATTGCTCCAGGCCCGCAGCAGCAGGGTGAGCTGGGCTGTGTCGTTGGTCATGCCTGTCTCCGTGATACGAATCGCCGCGCTCCGGCGTCAGGACGGATCAAGGGGCCCGCGTCGGGCCCGAGGTTCGGAGCCGCGCTATGGTGCACATTTTCTCCCCCGTCCGTCTGTGCCGGAGGTCCCTGCTGGCCGCCGCGCTCGCCCTGTCGACCGCGGCCAGTGCCGCCCCCGGGGACCTCGACCTGCAGTTCGGCGCCGATGGCGTGGTGCTGGTCAGCCTGGGCGGCGGCAACGAGCGTTTCAGCGCCCTGCTGCCGGAGGCCGATGGCTCGGTGCTCGCCGCCGGCGGTCTTTACTCCCGCAACGTGGCGCAGACGCCGCCCAGTGGCTACGACCTGTCGGTCGTGCGGGTGCTGCCCAATGGCGAACTCGATCCCGACTTCGGTCTGGATGGCCTGAGCCAGGTGGATACCGGCGACGACGGCGACGAAGCCTTCGCGCTGGCGCGCCAGCCCGACGGCAAGCTGCTCGTCGCCGGCGGCCTGGATTCGGGCGCCTACAGCGACTTCGGCGTGGCCCGACTGCATCCGGATGGCAGTATCGACACCGGATTCGGCGAGCCCGACGGCGAACTGCGCCGCGGCTACGCCCGGGTCAACATCGGACCGACCAACTTCATCAACGACCAGGCCCGCGCGGTCGCCCTGCAGTCGAATGGCCGCATCGTGCTGGCCGGCATCGGCTACGCCTTCGCCGACGGCTTCAACTATCCCTGCTTCGCCCTCGCCCGCTTCACCGAGCAGGGCGTGCTGGACACCGGCTTCGGCGATCAAGGCACGGTGGCGACCCCGGCCAGCGCGTTCCAGGTCTCCGAGTACGTCACCGGCATCGCCACGCGGCGCGACGGCAGCCTGCCGGACGACCGCATCACCGTGGTCGGCTACGTCTTCGCGCGCAGCACCGCGCTGATCCGGCGCTACCTGCCGGATGGGCAACTCGATCCGGACTTCGGCGTCGGCGGCGAGCTGATCCTGACCGAATCGGTGGTCGACGGCGTGCGCCGCGGCATCGCCCGTATCGACGCCGCGGTCTGGACCGACGAGGGCAAGCTGCTGGTGGTCGGCAGCGGCGCCGAGCGCGGCTTCGTCTTCCTGCGCTTCCACGCCGACGGCAGCCTCGACCACAGCTTCGGCAGCGACGGCCGCACCCTGGTCAAGTTCAGCCCCAGCGTCGACTACGACGAACCGGCCGCGCTGGCCCTGCAGGGCGACGGCAAGATCCTCGCCGCCGGTTACGCCAGCATGGCCTATGACGGCGGCACGCGCTCGGCCGACTTCGCCGTGGTGCAGCTGCTGGCGGACGGAACGCCGGATCCCCGCTTCGGTGACGGCGGCGGTCGCTCGACCTTCCCGGTCTCGGTCGGAACCGACGCGGCGCATGCCGTGGCGGTGACCGGCGACGGCGCCGTGCTGGCCGCCGGCCGCGCCATCGACGACGACTTCCAGGGCAGCGGCGGCGCGATGCGCGCGGCCTTCATGCGCCTGCTCGGCGACGGCGGCCTGTTCCGCGACGGCTTCGAGTGACTCAGGCGGCCGGCGGGGCCAGCGTGATGGCCTCGCCGGCGCGCAGCACGCGGCTGCCGCGCGCCACCAGCGCTGCGGCGTCGGCCTCCGAGCCGTAGTGGTAGAGCAGCAGCCGTGCACGCAGGTCGGGCGGATACTCGCGTTCGAGGTCGTCGATGCCGGTATGGGACGGATTGCCGATCAGGCCGCAATCGTGCGCGATCGGCTCGCCGGCGTCGGCGTAGCGTGCCAGCATCTCGGGTATCGGTCGGGTGTCGCCGGTGAACACGAAGCTGCCCGGCAGGCGCAGGCCGAAGCAGGTCTCGGGCAGGTGGTGCCGGGTCGGGAAGATCTGGAACTGCAGGCCGGCGTGCCAGAAGCCGCGCGTCACCGGCACCAGGTGCAGGCCGTCCCAGAAGTTCGCACCGCCCTCGGCCAGGGCGCCGGGATACTCGGCCACGCGCGCATGCAGGTGCGGCAGCACCGGCACCGCGACGTAGATCGGCAGGCGTCCGCGCAGGGCCGGATCGAACCACGCCAGGAAGAACAGGCGCTCGATCCCGGCGACGTGGTCCATGTGCGCATGGGTGACGTAGACCGCGGGCGGCGGTCGTCCGTAGCGCGCGAGGAAGGCATCCAGCGCCTCCTGTCCGCAGTCGATCATCAGCAGCGGCTCGCCATCGCGCTCGAGCACCGCGGAGGCGGCACCCAGCGTGCCCGCGGCAGCGGCGGAACCCACGCCAAGGAAGCGCAGCGCCCAGGCCGGCGAGGTCTCGTCCACCGCAGGCCTGGCGCTCATAGCGGCTCCCTCACCGAACCGCGCTCGTCCCAGCCCTGGCGCCAGCCCTGGCCGAGACGGGCAAGGCAGAGTTCCAGCGTCGCCTCCTGGCCCGGCGGGCACAGCTTGCGCAGCGAACGCGAAAGGCGGGCGAGGTTCTGCATGGCCCAGCCGCTTGCCGGGCGGCGGCGTTCGCCGCGGTCGAAGTCGATCAACCACACCGTGCCGGCGCGATCCAGCAGCAGGTTGTGCGCATTCAGATCGGCGTGGAAGGCGCCGGCGCGATGGAAGCGCGCCAGCACCGAGCCGATGCGCTCCCACGGCTGCGTCGGCAGGTCGTCGCGCATCGTCTCAGCCAGGGAGCACGCGCCTTCTATGCGCTCGACCAGCAGGTCGGCGCGGTACCACGGGCCGCTGCGCCGCAGGCGCGCGCCGAGCGGCCGCGGCACCGGCAGGCCTTCGGCTTTCAGCGCTGCGAGCAGGCGGAATTCGCGGAAGGCGCGGCTGGCGTCTTCGCCGCGCCACAGGTAACGATCGCCCAGCATGGCCGCGACCCGGCCGCCGCGCCGGTAGTGGCGCAGCACGGCATCGCCTCCGGGCGTCTGCACGAACCAGGCGCTGCCGCGGCCGCCACTGGCGACGGGCGAGGCGCGATCGCCCCAGAACGCGGGCTCGAACCAGTCCGCTTCGGCTTGCGGCAGGCGCACGGCGTCGAACAGAATCACGCACGTTCCGCCGGCATTGCGCGCTTCGCGACGCGTTTCCTGCACTGCCTCCACGCGGCATTCCGATCCTTCACCCAGTGCGCCGCAGTCTAGCAAGCCGCCCATGCCCAGCGTGCCCGACTCGATCTGCATCCTGCGTCTTTCAGCGCTTGGCGACGCCGTGCACGTGGTACCCGTGGTGCGCGCGATCCAGCGCCAGGCGCCCGGCTGCCGCATCAGCTGGATCATCGGCAAGGGCGAACGCGCCCTGCTCGACGGCCTGGAGGACGTCGAGTTCCTGGTGTTCGACAAGAAATCCGGCCTTGCCGGGATGCGCGCGCTCTGGCGCCAGCTGCGCGATCGCCGCTTCGGCGCGCTGCTGCAGATGCAGCTGGCCCTGCGCGCCAACCTGCTCGCCCTCGGCCTGCATGCCGAGCGCCGCATCGGCTACGACAGCGCGCGCAGCAAGGAAGGCCATGGCCTGGCGGTACGCGAGCGCATCGCGCCCGGCGGCCACCACGTGCAGGACGTGTTCGGCCGCTTCCTCACCCCGCTCGGCCTCGATTTCGACCGGGTCGAGTGGCGCCTGCCGGTGCCGGAGGCGGCGCGCGACTGGGCGCGAACGCAGCTGCCCGATGGCGCGCCGGTCCTGATGATCTCGCCGTGTTCCAGCCATGCCCTGCGCAACTGGCGCGCGGAGCGCTATGCCGCGGTCGCCGACCATGCAGTCGCGCGCGGCTGGCGCGTGGTGCTGATCGGCGGCCGCAGCCGGCTCGAGCGCGACACCGCCGATGCCATCCTCGCCGCGATGCGCCATCCGGCGCAGGACCTCGTCGGCAAGGACACGCTCAAGCAGCTGATCGCCCTGCTCGAGCGCGCCGACGCCCTGCTCGCGCCGGACTCCGGGCCGGTGCACATCGCCAACGCCGTCGGCACGCCGGTGCTGGGACTCTACGCCTGCACCGACCTCAGCCG
>JANJTY010000059.1 GCA_024710865.1 Lysobacteraceae bacterium
TCCAGCGTGCCGTCGGCGCGGGTGCGGCGCCGGGTCTCGCGCGTGACGCGGCCCATGGCGTCGTTGACGTACTCGGTGCGGGTGCCCAGGGCATCGGTCTCGGCGGTCTTGAAGCCGCGCGTGTCGTACGCGAAGGCGGTGACCGCACCGGCCGCATCGGTGATGCGCGACAGGCCGCCGCTGTTGGCCGTGCCCGGACCCAGGTCGTACCCGAAGGCCGTCACCTGGCCCAGCGCGTCGCGGGTGCTGGCGAGCTGGGTGCCGGTGGCGGCATCGAAGACATTCTCCATCACCCGCCGCCCGGCGGCGTCGCGCTGCTCGATCAGCTGGTTGCGCGCGTTGTAGCGGCTGCTGGTGGTTTCGCCCGCGGGATTGGTCTCGCTCAGCGCGTTGCCGCGCGCATCGAAGCTGCGCGTGGTGGTGCGGCCGAGCGCGTCGCTGTGGCTCAGCTCGTTGCCGAAGTCGTCATACGTGCGCGTGGTGGTTTCGCCCAGGGCGTTGCGCTCCGACAGCACCCGGCCGCGCTCGTCGAACACGTAGACCGAGACGTTGCCGTTGCGGTCCGTTATGCGCTGCACCCGGCCGACCACGTCGTGATCGAAGGCGATGCGCTGGCCATCGGCGTCGATCGTGGCCACCAGACGACCGCTCTCGTCGTACTCGTTGCGCGCCACGCGCACTCCGCGCGGGTCGATGATGTCCTGCAGGTAGTGCGGCCAGCGCGGGTCGGTCTCGTAGGCGAAGCGGGTGACGTTGCCGACCTGGTCGGTGACCGCGTCCAGATCGCCCGCGGACGTGTAGGCGTAGGCGATGACGCTCGCGTCCGGCAGCGTCAGGCGCACAATGCGGCCCAGGCCATCGCGCTCGAAGCCGATGCCGATGCCCGAGGAATGCAGCACGCCCTCGCGGCTGAAGGCGAGGCTGTGGCCGCTGGCCGGCTCGGTCAGGCGCTGCAGGCCCGCGCTCTGGTCGATCTCGTAGACCAGGCCCTCGGCGCTGGTGAGGCGATACCGCTGCGGGTCGATCGGACGGTCCGGATCCAGCACCTCGACCAGGTTGCCGCCCACCACCCGCGCATCGCCCAGCGAAGGCACCGTGAGCTGCGAGTGCGTACCCGGCAGCGGATCGAACACCAGCTGCACGCTCGCGGCCGGCGCCAGCGCGGTGCACTCGGGCTCGGCCCGCGCCTGGAAGCTCTCCACCGCGCCATCGGGCAGGGTGACGGTGACGATGGGCGAGCCAAAGGGCCGCACGCAGTAGCGCAGCGACAGACCGCTCCCCTCGCTGTAGGCCTCCCAGCCCAGGCCCGGGGCGCGTGATTCCTGCAGGCGCAGGCCGTTGGCGTCCACCGTCCAGCCATGGCCGAAGTCGAGCGACTCGTGCGAACGGCGCGTGTCGTAGCTGCGCGTCACCGTCACCGGGATCCCCGCCAGCGGAATCGACACCTCCTCGAACGCGAGCGAGAAGTGGCCGAGCTTCATGTCGCCGGTCACGCGCAGCACGCGCGAATCCGACACCGTCTCGCCATTCAGGCCCGTGGCCTGCAGCACCAGCTCGTGCAGGCCGTTGACCTGCAGGGTCGGATCGAACACCGCCAGCGTCTGCGCGGCGAAGGCGCCGCTGCCCGAGGCCAGCACGCGTTGCGCCGTGCCCCCGCGCTCGCGCTGGATCAGCCGCCAGGGACCGACATCGCCGCCGATCTCGGCGCTGATCGGCGTCGGCGCGGTGATCTCGACCGCGTGCTGGGTCGGGTGCGCGGGCGGATCGATCAGGCGGACGGTGGGGGCAATGGCGCTGGGGTCACGAACGAACAGGGTGGCCTCGGCGCTAGCCGATTCGACCCCGTCATCGATCGCCACGGACAGCGCGTAGCTTCCGGGCGGTCCGGCCACGACCTGCGCCTGCAGGTTGGCGTCGACCGACAGCGGCTGGCCGTCCAGGCGCAGATCCACCGCCAGCGGCGCGACCGCGTTCTCGGGCAGCACGGACAGCGTGACCAGCTCGCCTTCTTCGGCCACGCCGGGTTCGACGCCCAGCGATACCGCGAGGGCGGCCGAGGCGGGGAGTACGGTGAGGGTCCAGGATTGTTCTGCTGACAGCTCTCCGTCCGACACCTGCAGGCGCACGGGATAACTGCCCTCCAGCTGCGGGCGCCAGCCGATCAATCCCGTCTCTGCGTCAATCTGCATCCCGGCTGGTGCTGCGCCCAGACTGTAGATCAGCGTGTCGCCATTCGGGTCTGCGGCCGCAACCGCATAGGAATAGTCGCGCCCTGCCTTGGCCCACGTCACCGCTGCGCTGATGACAACGGGGGCCTCGTTCTCCTCGGCCTCTACCACGCGCAAGCTAAACGCTTGAGACGCGTAGCCGCCATACCCGTCGCTTACCTGAACGATGACGTCCAGATCACCCACTTGGTCACTGGACGGCGTGAAACGGACAACTCCCGTTGCCGCATCGACTTCCATGCCCTCGGGCGACAGCAGGAGCGAGAACGCGAGCTCGTCCCCGTCCGCATCGACCGCGAGAACGGGATACAGGTAGCTGGCGCCGACCTCGACCTCGCCGGGCGGCGAGCTCGTTATGATCGGGGCGGTGTTGTCGCGCACGTCGAGTTCGAATGTTCGGGCATCGGCCAGCCCTCCCAGATCGGTCACTTTCAGGCGAACCTGATGGGTCCCGACCGGCAGGCTCGCCTCGGAATAGCTGAACCGTCCGCTGTGCAGGCCCAACTGGAGACCTGGCGGCGCCACGAGCAGCTCGAAGCGATGCATGTCTCCGACATCCGGGTCGCTGACGCCAACCGCGTAGTCGAAGTCGCCACCGATGCGGACCGACTGATTCGCCACGCCAGTCAGCGCTGGCGGATCGTTGACATCCGCGACGTTCAGCACGAAGGCCTGGCTCGCTGCTCCTCCGAAGGGATCGCTGACCTCGACTCGCGCCAGGGGTGCACGCAGGGTGTTGTTGTCCGTTTCGCATTCGCTCACGTCCTGCACGGGAACTGCATCTACCTGCAGTTCTCCCTGCAGCGAACCCGCAGGCAACCCGATCGTTGCGACCGCTGACTCGCCCGCATCCAGGTTTGCGAGCCATGCTGTTCCCAAGGGTTCAAGGCCGGTGGACAAGCGGGCAGTGAAATGCACGCCGATGGGCGAGGCGGCCGCGGCCAAGCCACGATTCCACACCCGCACTGATACGCGATCCTCGCCCGCGTTTTCCGCGAGCTGAGCCTGCGACACCGAGATGTCCGGAAGCGCCAAGGACTCCAGCAGGACCGGCAAGTACGCCATCACGAAGCTGGTGGTGCCCAGGCGTGAGGTGAGCGGACCGGAGGCGGGTGTCCAGCCGCCGTCTTCGCCCTGCGCGTCGAGCAGGTAACGAACATTCCTCAGGGCCTGACCGTCCACCTGCGGCGGCAGCGAGTAGGCCAGGGCGAAGCCTACCCAGGCCGAGACCACTGGATCCGATCTGGACGAGTGGACGTCGTAGCCCCACCCTCCATCTGGCCGTTGCCGGCCCCGTAGCCTGGCATCGAGCACCACCATGCCCGCGTCGACCTGCGCAATCAACTGCGGGTCCGAGAGCAGACTGCGAACCTCGGCCATGGCGACCAGCTTGTGCGCCACGGTGAGGTTGATGATCTGGCTGTAGTCGATGAAGGCAAGCTGGAATCGAGCGATCTGTGGAGCGATCGCGCGGTAGGTCGCAGCGGTGGACAGCTGCGCTGCGGTGGCGTCCGGCGCTGCCTCGACGTCGCGGATGTACCTGGCCGCAGAGAGCGTCACCAGCGAAGTGATCGCATCGAAGTCCCTGGCCCAGCCCCCGATCTGGTCAACGTTCCAGTAAACCTGACTGGGCCCGTTTTGGGTTCGCCGCTCGTAGAAAAAATCTAGCGCCCTGCGGCGAGCGTCCAGCGTGCGCCCAGCATCCGGGACATAGCTCAGCGCCCACAATGCGTAGGCCGTCTGGTTTTTCGGGGCGGTTTCGTTCGAGTTGTAGATTGCCCCGCTGGGCTGCTGGTTCGTCAGAAGCTCCTGCAGCAGAAAATCTGCAGCGGCCTCATCGACGTCAGCCTTGTTGATCGAAGCCTGCAGGCCGAACACGGCCTGCGCCTGCACGTGACACCCCAGACACTGGTGCTCCGCGCCCCACTGGACGGTCAGCGGTGCGGCAAAGTCGCTCGCGTGCGATATGGCGGCCCTGACCTCGTCCACCATCGAGTTTCCGGCGGTACCGGCGGTCGCGCTGCCCTCGATCTCCCGGAAGCAATC
>JANJTY010000660.1 GCA_024710865.1 Lysobacteraceae bacterium
TGCTGGCGGTGAAGCCGCTGCTGCGCGGCGCGACGGTCGAGGGATTCCTGGTTGCCGGCACCCGGCTGGAGGCCGGCTATGCGCGACGCCTGGCGCAGAGTGCGGGCGTCGAGGCGGCGTTGCTGCAGGTCGATGGCGAGCGCGTTCGGCTGATGGCGAGCAGCCTCGATCCGGCCGGTGCGGACGCCCTGACCCGTGCCCTCGGTGCCGACGTGGGGCTCGCACCCGGCGTCGAGGTACGCCAGATCGAGCTGGCGGGTGCGCCGTACGCAGCCCGCGTGAGCGCCCTGTTCGGTGCCGCTGACCAGGGACTGCTGCTGGCGATGGTCGCGCCGGCCGTTCTGGCTCCGGTGCGCCAGGCCCTGCTTCTGCCGCAGCTGCTGCTGGCTGCGGGCCTGCTCCTGCTGCTGGGCCTGGCCTGGTGGCTGCTGCAACAGCGGGTGCTGGGGCCGCTGCAGGCCTTGCCCGACGCACTGGATGGCGCAGCGCGCGGCGATCTCCACCGTCAGCTTGCGCCGCGCGGTTCGGCCCTGGCGCGCGAGACCGCGGCGGCCTTCAACCGCCTCATGCGGTCGCTGCGCGTGGAGGCGGCTGCATCCGCAGCGCCCGCGTCGGACGTACAGTCGGAACGTGCCAACCAGAACAGGGGAGGATCAGGCCAATGAGGAAACAACCGATGCACAGGGCCGCGCTGGCCGTCACCGTCCTGGCCCTGGCCTGCTCGAGCGCAGCCGCCGAGGACTTCGGTCGCAGCGGCAAGCTGCTGCTCACCGGCGGCGTCAGCCAGCTCGAGGGCGCCGCGGGGGGCGGGCTCACACCCTGGGCCGTCATCGGCGGTTACGGCACCGAGGACCAGATCGGCGCCAACGCCTTCTACACCCGCGTCACGGTCGACGACTACCACCTCGACGCCGCAGGCGTGATGGTGGGAATCCGCGATCGCGTCGAGCTCAGCCTGGCGCGGCACCGTTTCGATACCGAGGCGGTCGGCGCCGCGCTCGGGCTTGGACAAGGCTTCGATTTCGAGCAGGACATCCTCGGCGTCAAGGTGAAGCTCGCCGGCGATGCGGTGCTGGAGCAGGACCGCTGGCTGCCGCAGATCGCGCTCGGCATCCAGCACAAGCGCAACCGCCAGGGCGACATCGTGCGCGCGGTGGGCGCGCGCAGCGACGAGGGCACCGATGTCTACCTCAGCGCGACCAAGCTCTACCTGGCGCAGAGCCTGCTGCTCAACGCCACCCTGCGCTACACCCGCGCCAACCAGATCGGCCTGCTCGGCTTCGGCGGCGACCGCCGCTCCGGCGCCAGCCTGCAGTTCGAAGGCTCGGCCGCGTGGCTGCTCAACCGCCACCTGGCGATCGGCGCCGAGTACCGCAGCAAGCCGGACAACCTCGGCATCGCGCGCGAGGACGACTGGTGGGACGCCTTCATCGCCTGGGCCCCGAACAAGCACGTCTCGCTGACCCTGGCCTATGCCGACCTCGGCAACATCGTCATCGCGGACGACCAGCGCGGGGTCTACCTGTCCCTCCAGCTTGGCTTCTGATGCACCTGACGGAGAGCCTGAAATGACCCTGCGCCTGTCGACTTCGTTGATCCTTGCCCTCTGCCTGCCCATGCCCGTGGCCATCGCCGCGGAGGCCGTCCCCGATCCCGCGCCCGCGCACGCAGAACTGCGCCCGGTGTTCGACGCCTTCGGGGGACGCGAAGGCCTGGATGCGCTGATGGAGGATTTCATGGCCATCCTGCTGGAAGACCCGCGCATGCGGCCCTTCTTCGAGAACGTCGAGCACGACCGGGTCAAGCGCCAGCTGGCCGAGCAGTTCTGCGCGATTCTGGGCGGCGGCTGCAGCTACAGCGGACGCGACATGCGTGAGTCGCACGAAGGCCACATCATCACCCGCGCCGATTTCAATGCACTGGTGGAGGACCTGCAGCTGGCCATGGATCGCCGCGGCATTCCCTTCCGTGCGCAGAACGCGCTGCTGGCCAAGCTTGCGCCGATGCACCGCGAAGTGATCACGCCGGCGGAATGATCCACACTGCGCCGTCTCAGTAGCGACGCAGGGCGCGTTGCCGCAGCCACAGGGTAGCCAGCCATTTCTCGCCGCGCGTTACCGGCAGGCCGGCGTGAAGGCTCGAAGGTTCCGGGCTGCCGTCCGGGCGCAGGTTGTCGAACACCAGCGCGCGTCCGCCGTGGGGCTGGATTCGAAGCCCGAGTTCGGGAAACTCGGTCTCGCCGCCAGCCTCGACTGCGTTCAGGTAAACGCAGACGGTTCGGACGCGTTGCCCGGCTTCGGGCCGCATAGTCGCCAGGGCCGAGGGCGCGAGGTAATCGCGGTGCGGCCGGTACTCCTGCCCCGGTCGATAGTGGAGCAGGATCAGGGGCTCGCCCTGCACCAGCTCACGATGTGCAGCCCGCGCCATGCGGAGCTGGAGCAGGCGTAATGCGAAGTCCTCCTGGCTGATGTCGAAGGAGGCATCCTCGCTGCTGCGGATCGGCGCCGTGCCCTTGCGCTCGCCGCTGGGGTCGAACACCTGCGAGCGGCGCAGGTGCGGCAACCCCGCGGCGATCAGGTAGCGACAGTCCTCCAGGCCGAATAGCCCATCGATCACCTCCACATCGGGCGCGTGATGCAGGCGCATGGGTGCTGGGCAATCCCAGGGAGTCGGCACGGACTGCGTCCCGGTGTTCGCCTGCGGCGAGGTGATCCGGGGCAGGCGCGGCAAGCCGAGGGTTTCCAAGTGACGGTCCAGAACCCTGAGGTGCGCGGCATGGTCGCGATCCTGCGCCGCTCGATCACACAGCGCCTCGCGCAGCAGCAGGCTGGCCAGGACGTCACCGCGAGCATGCAGCGGAGCCCAGTGCTCGACCGCGGCGTGCGGCGATTCCCGCGCCGCCAAGAGGGCCAGGGCGCGCGCCGCGGGTGCGAGACCTTCAGCGGCGGCAAGTGCGAGTCGCTGCTGGATACTGTCGAGCCGACGCGGCTCGACGTGGTCGCCAAGGGCCAGCAGCGCCAGCCAGTAACCTGCCGCGGTCGAGCCGGCGCACTCGGCCTCGCGCAGGGCGTGGGCGGCTTCTGCCGCTGCGGCGGCGTCATCGGCGAGGAACATCAGCATCCGCGCCAGTTCGACCCCTTGCTTTGGGTCAAGGAGGGTGGCACGGCGCATGCTCTGCAGCGCCAAGGCAGTCTGGCCGGACTGGGCCAACCGGCGGGCCTCGCTCGCGAGCGCATCCACGCGCGGATCGGTCTTTGCTGTCTGGGCTTGGGACATGCGTCCAAGTGTAGGCCCTGCGCGCGCTACAATCGCAGGGTTTCCCTCGCAACCCGGATCGCGCATGAGCAGCCCCGCCAGCCAGATTCCCGCCGTCGAGACCGACACCGACGCCAGCCCCCTGCGCTTCGTCACCGCGGCCAGCCTGTTCGACGGCCACGACGCCGCGATCAACATCATGCGCCGCCTGATCCAGGCCCAGGGCGCGGAAGTGATCCACCTCGGCCACAACCGCAGCGTCGAGGACGTGGTGCGCGCCGCCCTGCAGGAGGACGCCGACGCCATCGCCCTGTCCAGCTACCAGGGCGGCCACGTCGAGTACTTCAAGTATATGGTCGACATGCTCAAGGAGCGCGGCGCCGGCCACATCCGCGTGTTCGGCGGCGGCGGCGGCACCATCACCCCGGAGGAGATCCGCGAGCTGCAGGCCTACGGCGTCGAACGCATCTACCACCCCAACGACGGCATGCACATGGGGCTGGTGGCGATGATCGAGGATGTGGTTCGCCGCGCCGCTGGCGCGCGTGATTCGTCATTCGTGATTCGTGATTCGTCAGAAGCCGTTGCGCCCGACATCGATGACGAGATCGCCATCGGCCGCATTCTCAGCGCGATCGAGGACGGTGCCTTCAGCGAGGCCGAACTGGCCCTGCTGCGCAAAGGCTGGGCCAAGCCCCGCTCTCACGAATCACAAATCACGAATCACGAATCACAACGACCGGCGACGCCGGTCGTGGGCATCACCGGCAC
>JANJTY010000665.1 GCA_024710865.1 Lysobacteraceae bacterium
CCCTTGAGCGGCAGGATCGCCTGGGTCTTGCGGTTGCGGCCCTGCTTGGCGCTGCCGCCGGCCGAGTCGCCCTCGACGATGAACAGTTCGGACAGGGCCGGATCCTTTTCCTGGCAGTCGGCCAGCTTGCCGGGCAGGCCGGCGATGTCGAGCGCACCCTTGCGCCGGGTCAACTCGCGCGCCTTTCGCGCGGCCTCGCGGGCGCGGGCGGCGTCGACGACCTTTTCCGCAATCGCGCGCGCCTCGGTCGGGTGTTCGTCCAAGAACGATGCGAGCTTTTCCCCGACGATCGTCTCAACTGCCGGCTTTACTTCCGAAGATACGAGCTTTTCCTTGGTCTGACTGGAAAAGCTCGGGTCGGGTACTTTGACCGACAGGACCGCAATCATGCCCTCCCGCATGTCGTCGCCCGACAGGGTGATCTTGGCCTGTTTGGCGATCCCGTTGGCATCGATGTAGTTGCTCAGGGTGCGGGTCAAGGCGGCGCGGAAGCCAGCCAGGTGGGTTCCGCCATCCTTCTGGGGAATGTTGTTGGTGAAGCAGAACATCGTTTCCTGGTAGGCGTCGGTCCACTGCAGCGCCACTTCCACCGCGATGCCGTCACGTTCGCCGTTCACGGCGATGACGTGCGGGTGCAATGGCGTCTTCAACTGGGCCAGATGCTCCACGAAGCTTCGGATGCCGCCTTCGTACTCGAAGATATCGCGCTTGCCTTCACCGCGTTCGTCACTCAGCTCGATGCGCACGCCGGAGTTGAGGAAGGACAGCTCGCGCAGGCGTTTGGCGAGGATGTCGTAATGGAATTCGGTATCGCTGAAGATCGACGCGGCTGGCTTGAAGCGCACCTGGGTTCCACGGCGGCTCGAGGGACCGACGGGTGCCAGCGGCGCCAGGGGCTCCCCGAGCGCGTACTCCTGGTGGTGGTGGTGACCTTCCCGCCAGACATCCAGCCAAAGGTGTTCAGACAAGGCGTTGACGACGGACACGCCCACGCCGTGCAGACCGCCAGACACTTTGTAGCTGTTGTCGTCGAACTTTCCGCCCGCGTGCAGGACGGTCATGATCACTTCCGCCGCCGACACGCCCTCTTCCTTGTGGATGTCCACCGGGATGCCGCGGCCGTTGTCCGATACGGACACTGAGCCATCAGCATGCAAGGTGACCACGACCTGGTCGCAATAACCTGCCAGGGCTTCGTCAATGGCGTTGTCGACGACCTCGAAGACCATGTGATGCAGGCCGGTTCCATCGTGCACATCGCCGATGTACATACCGGGGCGTTTGCGCACCGCTTCCAGACCACGCAGGACGGTGATGCGGCTGGAGTCGTAGTTGGTCTCGTCGGTCATCGTGCGGGTATGGGTTTCGTTTAGGTGAGGGCCGGAACAGATCCTCGGCGCCAGTCAGTGCCAGAACCCGGGCGTGCGGCACGGCCGGGGAGCGATGTCGCGTGACAACTGTGCGTCGGATTATACCAGTCGCTCTACCCTGCCCTGTTCCACGTGGAACAGGGCGTCGCGCGAGTGTCTCTGCTGCGGGGGTTCGCCGGCCCCCGTGAACCAACACTGCGCGGGCACTTCATCCAGAACGCCAAGGCATCGAGCGAGATGGCTCGCATCCAGCTCGGACGCGAGATCATCCAGCAACAGCACCGGCCAGGAGCCGCGCAAGGACGCATGCAGAAAACCCTGGGCCAGGCGCAGGACGAGTGCAGCGATCTTCTGCTGGCCTCGCGACAGATGATCCCGCCCGCTTAGCCCCGCAAACCGAATCGCAAGATCGGCTCGATGCGGACCAACGCTGGTGTAACCCAGCTGAAGATCCCTCGCGGATGACGCTGTCAGCGCCTCGCCGAGGTCCCGTACCTCAGCCCGCCAGCCCGGTAGATAGGACAGCTCGACCTGGCCCAACGCGGGTGCCAGCCTTGCCGCGAGTTCGGCCACGTGGACCGACAGAAGCGCGGCATGACGACGCCTGAGTGCGTCGAGGGCTATCCCCCAGACGGCGAGCTCTTCGTTCCAGGCACCAAGGCTTGATGGGTCGCCCCGTCGCAGCAGTGCGTTTCGCTGTTTCAGAGCGCGCTGAAATCCCCGCCAGGTTGGTAGGAACTCAGGTTCCACGTGGAACACGAGCCAATCGAGGTACCGCCTGCGCTCCTCGCCACCGCCTGCAACGAGGTTGTGCGATTCGGGCTCGAAAACCAGGACGGGAAGCTGACGAAACAGCTCAACCAAGCTCGACACATCGCGCCCATCGACGCGTGCCTGCCAGTCGCCCACCCTGCGACTCAAACCCAAGCGATGCGGCTGATCACCGATCTCGATATCCGCAAAAACGCTGAGCTCCCGACTCCCCCCCTGGACCAAGACGTCCAGGCCCCCCCGACGAAAGGAACGCCCATGTCCCAGCAGGAAGAGCGACTCGAGGATCGATGTCTTCCCCGACCCGTTCGGGCCGATCAACCAGATGCGCTCCCCCAGGTCCTGCAGCTCCAGCGCCGTCAGGATCCTGAGGCGCTCAACGCGCAGCCTGCGAACGCTCAGCAAGCCCCGTGTGACCTTAGAGCCGCAGCGGCATCACGACGTGGCGGCAACGCTCGGACCCTGGTTCACGCACCAACGCGCTGGAATTTCCGTCACGCAAGGAGACCACCACGCGCTCGCTGCGCAGCGAACCAAGCGCGTCGAGAAGGTAGCTCACGTTGAACCCGATCGAGATTCCGTCAACGCTGGTCTCAACTTCCAACTCCTCCACGGCCTCTTCCTGCTCCGGGTTGTGCGCAACGATGCGCAACTGTCCCGGGCTCAGTTCCAGCTTGACCCCGCGGTACTTCTCGTTCGACAGGATCGCAGCGCGCTGCAGCGCGCTCCGCAGGATCTCGCGATCCAGGGTGAACGACTTGTCGGCTCCGATCGGGATCACGGCTTCGTAATCCGGGAACCGGCCATCGATGAGCTTCGAACTGAAGGTCACGTCCGCCCGTCGCATGCGCAGATGGTTACGCCCGACCTCAAGCACCAGAACCGCCTCGCCACCGTCCAGCAGCCGCTGCAGCTCAAGCACGCCCTTGCGAGGAAGGATGATCTGACGGCGCACCTGAATCCCGCTCTCGAACCGCGCCTCGCACAGCGCCAGGCGATGGCCATCAGTGGCTACACACCGCAAACCGTCCTCGCGAAGATCGAACAACAGGCCGTTCAGGTAGAAGCGAACGTCCTGTTGCGCCATGGCAAATGCCGTCCGGTCGATCAGCTCCTTCAAATCCTGCTCGCTGATCTCGACGCGCTCGACGACGTCAATGCCCTCAAGCGCCGGGAACTCGTTGCTCGGCAGCGTCGACAGCACGAACCGGCTGCGCCCCGCCTTCACCGTCACTCGATCACCGCTACGCTCCACCGTCACCACACTGCCATCGGGCAGAGCCCGCACGATCTCGAACAGCTTCCGCGCCGGAATCGTTGTCTCACCATCCTCGGCGTCCTCTACCGGGGTCCGGGCGATCATCTCCACTTCGAGATCGCTGCCCGTAAGTGACAGGCGTCCCCCCTCGACGCTGACCAGCAGGTTGGCCAGCACGGGCAGGGTTTGCCTACGCTCGACCACGTTGACCACCTGCTGGAGCGGCTTGAGGAAGACTTCGCGCGACAGGGAAAAGCGCATGTCCGAACCCCTAAATCAATGTTGATATGTTTAAAAGCGTTGTCGTAGTTAGGGCAGTGGAAAACCCTGACACGAGACCTAACCGTATGAATCGTAAAGCCTTACTGTCAAGGCCGAGCTGTGGGTGCCTGTCGCTGCGCCTGTGCACGAGCTGTGGACAACTTCCACGTTCCCAGGCGCTCACAGCTTATCCACAGCTCATCTACTCCGTCAGACGCCGAACCAGCTTGTCCCAGTCCTCGCGCAGCTTGCCGTCCGTCTCGAGCAAGCCGCGGATGACCCGGCACCCATGCAGCACCGTGGTGTGGTCACGACCACCAAACTGGTCCCCGATCTCGGGCAGGCTGTGCTCGGTGAGCTCCTTGCACAGGGCCATCGCCATCTGCCGCGGGCGGGCCAACGAGCGGCTACGCCGGGCCGAAAGCAGTTCCTTGAGCTGCAGCTGATAGTAGTCTGCCACGACCTTCTGGATATTCGCGATGGAGATGGCCTGTTGCTGGGCGCGCAGCAGATCGCGCAAGGTCTCCTGGGCGAACTCCTGGGTGATGACACGGCCAGTGAAGTGCGCGCGCGCCGCCAGCGTGTTGAGAGCGCCTTCGATGTCGCGCACGTTGGAGCGCATCCGACGTGCGATGAGGAAGGCCACCTCTTCCGGAAGCGAGATGCCGCGCTCGTTGGCCTTGGCCAACAGGATGGCGGCGCGCGTCTCGAAGTCGGGTGGTTCGATCGCCACGGCCAGTCCCCAGCCAAGCCGCGACTTGAGCCGCGGCTCAAGGTTCTCAACCTCCTTCGGATAGCGGTCGCAGGTGAGGATGATCTGCTGCTTGGACTCGTGCAGGGCGTTGAAGGTGTGGAAGAACTCGTCCTGCGTCCGGTCCTTGCCTGCGAAGAACTGGATGTCGTCGATGAGCAACGCATCCACCTCCCGGAAGCGCCGCTTGAACTCGTCCATGTTCTTCTGCTGCAGCGCCCGAACCATGTCGCCGACGAACTTCTCCGAGCGCAGGTAAAGCACCCGCATGCCGGGATTGTTGCGACGCATCAAGTTGCCGGCAGCGTACATCAGGTGGGTCTTTCCCAGTCCGGTGCTGCCGTAGAGCAGAAGCGGGTTGTACGCCCGCCCCGGGTTGGTCGCCACCTGCATCGCGGCCGCCCGCCCAAGCTGGTTCGAATGCCCCTCGACGAAGTTCTCGAAACTGTAGTGCGGATCGAGGTTGCCATCGAACCCACCGGCACTCGCACCCGGCCGCACGGCGTTGCGCACTCCCGCAGTCGGGGACACGCTCGGCTCGCGCTTCAGGCTGCCGACCTCGATCCGGACCGGAACCGCGTCGCCCGGCTCAGCCGAAAGCAGGGTGACGATGCGCTGCAGGAACCGCTCGCGTACGGTTTGCACCACGAAGGCATTGGGCGCGAAGAGGATGAGCTGATCGTCCTGGCGGTCGGCCTGCAGCGGCTTGAGCCAGGTGTGGATCTCCTCCGGGCTGAGCTCGAGCTGGAGGCGATCGAGGCAGCGGGACCAGGCGGAATCCATCGGAGGCGTAGACTCTGGGAGCGGGCGTGCGGGACTGGGCGGAGACGCGTCCCCCCTGTCGCCGCAGGCAAGGGAAGGCGCGAGTCTAGCGCCGGGGCACCCACCTGCCAACCGCGCGCTGCTTGACGTTGCGCCGCCTCGGCACGTATGCTCTCAAACCTTTTTTCAACCCCTCCGGATACCCCGTCATGAAGCGCACCTTCCAGCCCAGCAACCTGAAGCGGGCGCGCGACCACGGCTTCCGTGCGCGCATGAAGACCCGCGGTGGCCGCAAGGTCCTCTCTGCGCGCCGTGCCAAGGGCCGCAAGCGCCTGATCCCCTGATCCAACCATGGTCCAGGTCCCGGCTGCCATGCGCCGGGACCTCGCCCCGGGCCTCGTCATGATCGCAGCGCCCGAGCATGCCTTCCCGCGCTGCGTCCGGCTTCTGGCCAAGGCCCAGTTCGACGCAGCCTTCGCGGATGGGCGCCGTTGCGCTTCGCGCTACTTCCGCGTCAGCCTCACCACGGCGCCCGGCCTCTCCGCCCGACTCGGATTGACGGTTTCGCGCCGTGTCTCGAAGCGGGCCGTCGAGCGAAACCGCATCAAGCGCTGCGTGCGCGAGAGCTTCCGCCACGCACGCTCTGCCTTACCTCCGCTCGACCTCGTGCTCGCCGCCAAACCCGAAGCTGCCACAGCGGCCGGCAGTCTGCTGCGCGCGGATCTGCAGCAGCTCTGGCAGCGCGTGGCCGCATTGAAGGCGCGGGGGCCCACCGGCACAATGCGCGGCGCTTCGTGAGCGGCATCACGCACGCGCCACCGCTCGCCCCCGACCTCCCCCACGGCCCGCCTTCGTGCTGCGGCCACGGAAATCCGCTGCCATGAACCAAGCCCGTTCCTTCCTGCTCATCGCCTGGCTGCTGGTCGCGTTCTTGCTCTGGGAAGCGTGGCA
>JANJTY010000673.1 GCA_024710865.1 Lysobacteraceae bacterium
AGCGGCACGAATTCGCCGCTTGCGCTCGCCGCCCGCGCGCGGACGTGATCGGGCTCCACGTCGCCGCCCAAGGCGGCAAACAGCACAGCGGAGAGGATCAGGCTGCGGCTCATGCGGGAAGCTTGGCAGGACGGTCTAAATCGATCATGAACCATCCATTCGCACGGTGGTTAGGGACGCCCTGGAGACTGGCGCCACGGGACCGATCCCGAACTTCCCCACGGAGACCACCATGTCAGCTTTCACACGATCCACCCTCGCCACCCTGATCCTCGCCACCCTGGCGCCCTTCGCGTTGGCCCAGGGCGCGAGGGAGCCCAGCGCCGTGACCGAGCGCCTGCTTGGCGCCGGCTACGTCGAGGTACGCGAGGTCGAGTTCGACGATGGTCTTTGGGAGGCCGAGGTGCGTCGCGCGGATGGCCGCTGGGCCGAGATCGCCTACGACTCCGCGAACGACGACATCCTCGATGCGGCGGACGCTCGCCCGCTGCTCACCGCGCAGGACATCGAGGCCCGCGTGTTGGCGGCCGGCTACGGCGCCGTTCGCGACATCGAGCGCGACGGGGCCGTATTCGATGTCGAGGCCATCGCGGCCGATGGGCGGGCGGTCGAACTGAGGCTCGCCGCACACGACGGCCGCGTCCTGCACGAAGCGCCCGACGCGGAGGACTGAGCCTCGATCCGCCGCGCGCCGTTGAAGTGGCGCGCGGCGGCGGGCCTCAGCCCGCGATCAGGCGGTTGACCCGGGCGATGAAGGCGGCCGGATCCTCCAGCGCGCCGCCTTCGGCCAGCTGGGCCTGCTCCAGCAGCAGGTGGGCCAGGTCGCCGGCCTTGGCGTCATCGGCCTCGGCTTCCAGGCGCTGGACCAGGGCGTGCTGGGGATTGATCTCCAGGACCGGGGCACTGCCCGGCAGGTCCTGGCCGGCGGCGCGCAGCAGGCGCTGCATGTGCAGGGCCATGTCGTGCTCGTCCAGCACCAGGCAGGCCGCCGATTCGGTGAGACGCGCCGACACCCGCACCTCGCGCACCGCATCGCCGAGCAGGGTCTTGATGCGCGCCAGCGTACCCTCGGCAGCCTTGGCGGCTTCCTCGCGTTTGGCCTTGTCCTCGGCGCCGCCCAGGGCATCGAGGTCGATCTCGCCCTTGGCCACGTTGCGCAGGCGCTTGCCGGCGTACTCGTGCAGGTAGCCGGCCATCCACTCGTCGATGCGCTCGTGCATCAGCAGCACTTCGACCCCGCGCGCCTTCAGCGCTTCGAGCTGCGGGCTGTTCCTGGCGGCATTCCAGCCGTCGGCGGTGAGGTAGTAGATCGCCTCCTGCCCGGCCGCCATGCGCGCCACGTAGTCGTCCAGCGCGACCAGTTCGTCCGGCCTGGCGCTGCGGGTCGAGGGGAAGCGCAGCAGCTTGAGGATGCGCTCCTGGTTGGAGGGATCCTCGGCCACGCCTTCCTTCAGCAGCTGGCCGAACTCCTTCCAGAAGCCGAGGTACTTCTCGGCCTCGTCCCGGGACAGCCTGTCGAGCAGGTCGAGCACGCGCTTGGCCAGCGCACCCTTGATGCGCTCGACCTGGCGATTGTTCTGCAGCAGCTCGCGGCTGACGTTCAGCGGCAGGTCGTCCGAGTCCACCACGCCGCGCACGAAGCGCAGGTAGGCCGGCAGCATCTGCTCGGAGGCGTCCATGATGAAGACGCGCTTGATGTAGAGCTTCAGGCCCTTGCGCTCGTCGCGGTTGAACTGGAAGTCGAACGGTGCCTTCGCCGGCAGGTAGAGCAGCGAGGTGAAGTTCTGGTTGCCCTCGACCCGGTTGTGGGTCCAGGCCAGGGGCTCGGCGTAGTCGTGCGCGACGTGCTTGTAGAACGCCTTGTACTCGTCGTCCGACAGCTCGCTCTTGGGCCGGTTCCAGAGCGCCGACGCCTGGTTGACGGCCTCCGGCGCGCCGGCTTCCTCGCCCTCCTTCGCCGGCGTCGGCAGGCGCACCGGGAAGGCGATGTGGTCGGAATAGGTGCGCACCAGGCCGCGCAGCTTCCAGTCCTCCAGGTAGCCTTCCTCGCCCTCGCGCAGGTGCAGCACGATGCGGGTGCCGCGCGGAGTGTCGGCCGGCGCGGGCGCGAGGCTGTACTCGCCCTCGCCGCTGGAGATCCAGGTCCAGGCCTGGTCGCTGCCGGCGCGGCGCGAGGTGACCTCGACGCGGTCGGCCACGATGAAGGCCGAGTAGAAGCCCACGCCGAACTGGCCGATCAGGTTGGCATCGGCGCGCTGGCCCTCGGCCAGGGATTCGAGGAAAC
The DNA here is from genome assembly GCA_024710865.1 of Lysobacteraceae bacterium. GTDB lineage: Bacteria > Pseudomonadota > Gammaproteobacteria > Xanthomonadales > Xanthomonadaceae > JANJTY01. The sequence continues at coordinate 2,285 of JANJTY010000673.1, forward strand.
GCTTGGTGCCGGAGCGCGCGATGGTCCCAAGGTTGTCGATCAGCTCCTCGCGCGACATGCCGATGCCGCTGTCGGCCACGCTCAGGGTGCGGGCTTCCTTGTCGAAGCCGATGTCGATCGCCAGTTCGGGCTGGCCGGCGTACAGGGTCTCGTCCTTGAGCGCCTCGAAGCGCAGCTTGTCGCAGGCATCGGAGGCGTTCGACACCAGCTCGCGCAGGAAGATGTCCTTGTTCGAGTAGAGCGAATGGATCACAAGGCGCAGCACCTGCTGCACCTCGGCCTGGAAGGCATGGGTTTCGCGCTGCGGAGCGGCGTTCTCGGCTGTCATGGCGGAGTCCCTGGCAGGATGAACGGAGGGAGCGGCAACATGGGCGCGCCCGCCCGGATTTCAAGTCGGTTCAGACGGCGGAAATGCAAACGGCCGCCCTTTCGGGGCGGCCGTTTCGGTGAAGCGGAGGGCCTGGCTTACTGCGCAGTCGGCTTGGTGTGCGCGGACAGGTCTTCCTTGATACGCGCCTTCTTGCCTTCCAGGCCACGCAGGTAGTAGAGCTTGCCGGCGCGGACCTTGCCGCGGCGCTTGACCTCGACCGAGTCGATGATCGGACTGTGGGTCTGGAACACGCGTTCGACGCCGGTGCCGTGCGAGATCTTGCGCACGGTGAAGGCGGAGTTCAGGCCGGCGTTCTTGATGCCGATCACCACGCCTTCGTAGGCCTGCACGCGCTCGCGATTGCCTTCCTTGACCTTGACGTTGACGATCACGGTGTCGCCGGGGCCGAACTCGGGGAGCTGACGCTGGATCTGCTCGGCTTCGAATTGCTGGAGGAGCTTGTTCATGGGAGTACCCGACCTTGTGTTGTTCTGATGCGCGAGCGCGTCGGAAAGTTGGGCATTATAACCCGACGAAGCCTTCCGCTGGCAATACCTTCAGGAGCCCTGCGTGCGGTGCCTGCGGATGAAGGCGTCCAGGAGGACGCGGTCATCGCTGCCGAGCGACATGCGTGCGAGCAGGTCGGGACGGCGCAGCCAGGTCCGACCCAGGGCCTGCTGCCTTCGCCAGCGCGCGATGGCGCGGTGGTCGCCCGAGCGCAGCACCTCGGGCACCTCGCCCAGTTCGTGGCGCTCGGGCCGGGTGTAGAGCGGGCAGTCGAGCAGGCCCTGCTCGAAGCTGTCCTGGCTGGCCGAATCGGCGTCGTTGAGCGCGCCTTCCTGCAGTCGCCCGACCGCGTCGATCAGCACGCTCGCGGCCAGTTCGCCGCCGGACAGCACGTAATCGCCGATCGAGAGCTCCAGATCGACCTCGGCCTGCACGAAGCGCTCGTCCAGGCCTTCGTAGCGGCCGCAGATGAGGATCAGGCGAGGCAACGCGGCCAGCGTCCGCACCCGCTTCTGGGTCAGGCGCTCGCCCTGCGGGCTGAGATAGATGACGGGCGCGGGATCGGAGGTGGCCGCACGCGCGGCCGCCAGGGTCTCGCGCAGCGGATCGATCAACATCAGCATGCCCGGCCCGCCGCCGAAGGGGCGCTCGTCGACCCGGCGGTAGTTGTCGTGGGTGTGGTCGCGCGGGTTCCAGGCCGCGACCTGCAGCAGGCCGCGCTCCTGCGCGCGGCCGACCACGCCGGCCTGCGCGTTGGCCAGGATCAGATCGGGAAACAGGGTGAGAACGTCGATCCGCACGGCCCGGCTCAGAAGTCCGGGTCCCAGTCCACCACGATGCAACGCTCGTCGAAATCGACAGAATCCACGAAGCGGCCGACGATGAACGGGATCAGGCGCTCGCGCTCGCCGCCCACGACCATGACGTCATTGGCGGCGGTTTCAAACAGGTGCGAGACGTGGCCCAGCTCGACGCCCGCCCGGTTGAATACCGCGAGTCCTTCGAGATCGACCCAGTAGTACTCTCCAGGAGCGGCCGGCGGCAGGGCCGCACGCGGCACCCGGATCTCGGCGCCGCGCAACGCTTCGGCCCGATCGCGGTCGTCGATGCCGGGCAGTCGCGCCACGATGCCTTTGCCCTGCTCGCGCCCGCTGGCACCGGAAATGACCGAGTCGCCCGCGCGGCTGCGCAGGGTCCAGGGTTGATAGCTGAAGATCGCCAACCGCGGCGAGGTCCAGGATTCGAGCTTGACCTCGCCACGAATGCCGGAGGCGCCTACCAGGCGCCCCAGCAGGACTTCCCGCGCGGCGGGATCGCTCATGCGACGGGAAGCCGTTCCGGCCGTCCGCCTCAGGCGGCGGCGCGGGTCAGGCCCTTGAGCAGGTCGCGGACCTTGTCGGTCATCTGCGCGCCGTTCGACACCCAGTGCTCGACGCGGGCGGTGTCCAGCTCGACGCGCTTCTCGTTGCCGGTCGCGACCGGGTTGTAGAAGCCGACGCGTTCCAAGGCGCGGCCGTCGCGCTTGTTGCGCTGGTCGGTCACGACGATGTGATAGAAGGGACGCTTCTTGGCGCCGCCACGGGTCAGACGGATCTTGACCATGATTCGCTCGGTAGTTCTTGGGGAGGATTTCGCCCCATGCGGAGCGAAGTGAACGGAGAATGATAGCGCGCGAACGGGACGCGCGCTAGAGGCATCCCCCGGACGCCCGGCGTGCAGGCGCCGCACCGCCGATGCGGCGATCGGTCCGCCCCGGCTCGGCCCGTGCCGGGGCGGCGGCGATGCCGAGGCCGGCATCCCGGCCAGCTATGCTGAACGCCCCGAACCACACCCCCGCTGCCGATGCGTCGATTCGACACCGCGGGCGCCCCGCACCTGCCGCCGTCCACCTCGGTGGGCCGGGTCATGGGTCTCGTACTGCTGGCCCTGCTGCCCGGCATCGGCGCCCACGTCTGGTTCTTCGGGCCGGGGCTGCTGGTGCAGATCGCGCTTGCCGCCGGATTCGCCCTGGCGTTCGAAGCCTGCACGCTGCAGGTGCGGCAACGTCCCCTGAAGCCGTTCCTGACCGACCTCAGCGCACCGGTGTGTGCGGTACTGTTCGCGCTCTGCGTGCCCCCACTGGCACCCTGGTGGGTGGCCCTTACTGGCATGGCGGCGGCGATGGTCTTCGCCAAGCACCTGTTCGGCGGCCTGGGCCACAACCTGTTCAATCCCGCCATGGTCGGCTACGCGGTGGTGCTGATCTGCTTTCCGCTGCAACTCTCGCAGTGGCCGGAACCGGGTGCGCCGGTCGGCGCTGGCGAGACCCTGCGGGCGATCTTTCTCGGAACCCCGCCCGGCGCCGGCTGGGACGCCATCGCCCAGGCCACGCCGCTCGACACGCTGCGTCTGCAGGCGGCGCAGGGACGTACGCTGGGCGAGATCCACGCCGATCCAGCCTTCGGCACGCTGGGCGGCCGCGGCTGGGAATGGCTCGCGCTGGCCTACGCGCTCGGCGGCGCGCTCCTGCTGTGGAGGCGCGTGATCCATTGGCAGGTACCGACCGGCGTCCTGGCCGGCGTGCTCATGCTTACCCTGCCCTTCTGGCTGATGGATCCCGACCTCCACCCCTCGCCGCTGCAGCACCTCTTCTCCGGCGCCCTGGTGCTGGCCGCCTTCTTCATCGCCACCGACCCCGTGACCGGCTGCGTCAGCCCGCGCGGACGGCTGCTGTTCGGAATCGGCGTGGCCGCGCTCACCCTGGCGATCCGGCGCTGGGGGCTGTACCCGGATGGCGTCGCCTTCGCCGTGCTGCTGATGAACTGCACCGCGCCCTGGCTGGATCGGGTGACGCGACCGCGCATCTACGGGGAGCCGCGGTGAAGCGCGCGGTGCTGCGCGCGGCCCTGCTGCTGGCGTCGATCGGACTGCTGGCCGCCGGGCTGCTGGCGGGAATCGATGCCCTCACCCGCGAGCGCATCGCCGAACAGCGTCGTTTGCAGGAGCTGCGCCAGCTCGCCGCGGTGATGCCGACCGACGGTTTCGACAACGACCCGGTGGAGAGCCGCATCGCGGTGCGCGCGTCGCGCTGGCTGGGACGCGACGAATCCCGCATCTGGCGCGCCCACCTCGGCGACGCACCCAGCCTGCTGGTCCTGGAAGCCACCGCCCCGGACGGCTACAGCGGCGACATCGACCTGCTGGTCGGC
>JANJTY010000003.1 GCA_024710865.1 Lysobacteraceae bacterium
GCATCGGCCGGCAGCGCGATGGCCTCGAACTCGCTGCGCAGCCCCTCGCGCGCGGCGGCATCGGGCGCGGCGTCGAGCCGATCGAGCAGGGCGCCCGCGGCGCAGATCTGCTCCAGCACCTGCCGCTCGCGCGCGGCCAGGGCGCGTGCCCGGGCTGCCTGAACGCGCGCCACGGCGGCATCGAAGCGCGGCTCCAGCGGATGGGCGCGGCGCGGCGGCGGGCGTCGCTCCTCGCGACCGCCCCTGGCTGCGCGCGGCGGTGCCGCGACGGGGTCCGGCGTCAGCGCCCGCCAGCGTGCGCTCAGCGCATCGAGATGGGCTTCGGCATGCAGCAGGCGCTCCTCGTCGGCCTTGGCGAGCGCATCCAGCTCGTCCAGCACGGCCTGCGCGGCAGCTTCGGCGTCGGCTTGCTGGCGGCGGTCGGCGTCCTCCCGCTCGCGTCGCTCCGCGAAGACCGGATCGACCAGGCCGCGCAGCTCTGCCCAGAGCGCATCCTCGCTGCTGCGATCGCAGCGCGGCAGGGCCTTCCATTCGGCCTGGGCCTGCTGCGCCAGGCCCGGCGCGTTCTCGGCGTCGGCCTGGCCGAGATCGCGGCGCAGGCGCGCGATCAGGCGTCGCTTGGCCAGCGCGGCGTCCTCCCGCGCGGCGGCGAGCGCCGCATCGATCTCGCCCAGGCGGGCGCGCAGGGCGCGCCCCTGCGCGGCGCGCTTCTGCGGCGATACGCCATCCAGCGCCCGCAGCGCTTCGACGATCTGGCGCCGCAGGGCCGTCAGTTCGGCCGGATTCTGGATCGCAGCCGGATTGGCGCTGGCCAGCACGCCTTCGATCTGGCCGGCGCGTTCGTCCTGCAGCTCGCGGCGCTTCTCGAAATAGGGCCGGGCCGGCGCCAGGGCGCGATGGCAGAGGGCGCGGAAGCGTCGCGCCAGGCCGCTTTCGGGGGCCGGCGCAGCTGCGCCGTCGATGCCGTCGAGCCGCGCCCACTCGGCCTGCAGCTCCTTCACGCGCGTGGCGACCGCATCCGGGTGCAGGCCGCTGCCGTGCAGGGCTTCGGCCTCGTCGCACAGGCGCGCACGAGCCTTGTTGCCGGACCAGCGCTGCCAGTTGCCGAGTTTTTCCAGGCGGGTGTCGGCCTGGGCCAGTCGGCGCGACAGGCTGCGGTCCAGGGGCTCGCCTTCCAGTGCGGCGCGCAGTTCCCGCGCCTGGGTCAGGTTGCCTTCGCGCAGGGCTTCTTCGAGGCTCGCCACGCGCGCAGTCAGCGCCTCGAGGCGATCACGCTCGACGGCTTCGCGCTGCTCCCGCGCGGCCCGACGCCGGGCAGCGATCGTGGCGTCCAGACGCTGGCGCTGGGCCGAGACCGCCGGGTTGTCCGGCTGCGCCGCGGAACGCGTGCGCGCCTCGGCTTCGATCGCCGCGAGCGCAGCTTCGAGGTCCGCGGCATCCGCCGGTGGCAGCGCCGCCAGAAGTCGGTCCAGTTCGGGATCGGGCAGGGCGGGCGGCACCGTGTCGGTCTCGCTGACGGGTTCGCTTTCGGCCTCCGGCACGGACACCACCATCGGCTCGCCGCGTGCGCCGGCCAGGGCCCGCTCGGCCGCCTGCAGGTAGCCTTCCACGCGCAGGCGCATGGCGGCGTCGACCCGCTCGGCCAGCGTGGACCAGTCCGACTTCGCCGCGTCCAGTCGGGCTTCGCGGTCGGCCGGCAGCTCGCGACACAGCCGCTCCAGACGCTCGCACAGCGCCAGGGCGCGCTCGGCCAGGGCCTGCGGATCGCCGGCCGCCAGACGCAGCGCGTCGAGCCGCTCGCGCGCGGCGCGGGACAGGCCCTTGTCGCGCTTGCGCGCCGCATCGGCCAGGCGGGCGAGGGCCTCGAGCGAGTCGATCCGCTGCAGCAGCCAGCGGCGGATGCCGGAATCGGGGTCCGCCAGGCAGCGCTCGAACAGGAAGCCGGGACGCTGGATGCGCTCCAGCGCGGCGCGCCGGAGTTCGACATCGGGCGCGCGTTCGGCCAGGGTCTGGATCAGTTCGGCATCGACCGCCTCGGCCAACAGGGCGAGTGCAGTCTCGCCGGCCACGCCGCCGCCGCAGAACTGCTCGACCAGGCGCTCGCGCGCGGCCTGTGCGACGCGCGCCTCGTGCTCGCCGCGCAGGCGGCGGGCGAGCAGCTGCACGTCGTCGACGCGGCGCAGGGCGGCGGCGCGCACGTCCGGATCGGGATCGCGCTGCGCCAGTTCCGGCAGCAAGGCCAGCAGTCCCGCGTCCTGCCCGGACCGCACCGCCTGCAGGCGCACGGCGGCATCCTTGTTCTCCCAGGCGGGTTTGCGCAGCAGGCCGAACAGCTTCATGACGGGAACCGGGATCGTTGGGGCTGCCAAGCCTGCCGGAAACCGCGCAGGTGTCAACGCCTGCGGCGGGCTTGCCGGGCGGCGCGGCGGCGGGCAGGCTCGCACGATGTTCGCCTTCCATGCCCATCCCTTCGCGCTGCCCCTGCCACCGGGACACCGTTTTCCGCTCGACAAGTACGCCCGCCTGCACGCGCGCATCGCGACCGAGGCCGACGCCCTGGGCATCGAGCTGCACTGCGCCGAGCCGGTGGGCGAAGCCGAGCTGCAGCGCGTGCACACGCCGGAGTACGTCGCGCGCGTCCTGCAGGGGCGGCTGGAGGAGCGCGAGCAGCGCCGCATCGGCTTTCCCTGGTCGCCCGAGCTGGTACAGCGCAGCCTGCGTTCGGTCGGCGCCACCCTGCAGGCGCTGCGCGCCGCCATCGGCGGTTCGGGCGTCGCGGTGAACCTGGCCGGCGGGACACACCACGCTGCCGCGGCCCGCGGTGGCGGCTACTGCGTCTTCAACGATGCCGCCGTCGCGGCGCGGGCGGTGCAGTCGGCGGGGCTGGCGCGGCGCCTGCTCATCGTCGACCTCGACGTGCACCAGGGCGACGGCACGGCCGAGATCTTCGCCGGTGATCCGACCGTATTCACCTTCTCGATGCACGGCGCGCGCAACTACCCGGCGATCAAGCCGCCGAGCGATCTCGACGTGGCCCTGGCCGACGGTTGCGGCGACGCCGAGTACCTCGAATCGCTCGACCGACACCTGCCGCTGGCGCTGGAGCGCGCGCGGGCCGATGCGGTGATCTACCTCGCCGGCGCCGACCCCTTCGTGGGCGACCGCCTCGGCCACCTCGCGCTGAGCAAGCCTGGCCTGGCCGAGCGCGACCGCCGCGTGCTGCTCGCCTGTGTCGAGCGTGGCCTGCCGGTCGCGGTGGCCATGGCCGGCGGCTATGCCGAGCAGGTCGAGGACATCGTCGACATCCACGCCGCCACGGTGCGCCTGGCCGCGCGCTTCGCCCGCGCCGCGGCCGAACCCGCGGTTCTCGCGTCGCGAACCGCGCCTCCGCGATACTCGGACCCGGTCCCCGCGGGAGAACGCCCATGAGCACCAGCCCCATCGCCCAGCGCATCCATCCGCGCGCGCACGACATCGGCGGCCTCGAAGTGCGGCGCGCCCTGCCGCATGCGCTGCGCCGGCTGGTCGGACCCTTCGTGTTCTTCGACCACATGGGCCCGGCGCGCTTCGCGCCGGGGCAGGGTCTCGACGTCCGCCCGCATCCGCACATCGGCCTGGCGACGATCACCTACCTGTTCGAGGGCGCGCTCGGTCACCGCGACAGCCTGGGCCGCGTGCAGGTGATCGAGCCCGGCGACGTGAACTGGATGACCGCCGGGCGCGGCATCGTGCACTCCGAACGCAGCCCGCCCGGACCGCGCGCGGCAGGCCATGCGCTGCACGGCATCCAGACCTGGATCGCCCTGCCGGAGGCCGACGAGGAAACCGAGCCGGGCTTCTGGCACCACGCGGCGGATACGCTGCCGCTGACCGAAGCCGATGGGGTGCGGGTCGCGCTGATCGCCGGCACGGCGGACGGGCGCGAGTCGCCGGTGCGGGTGTATTCGCCCATGTTCTACCAGGCCGCCGATTTCGCCGATGGCGCGGAATGGACCGTGACCGACGCCCACGCCGAGCGCGCGGTCTACGTGGTGGAGGGCAGTGTTCGGGTCGAGGGCGATGCGGAGCCGATCGAGGCCGGCTCGCTGGCGGTGTTCGAGCCCGGCGTGCGGGCGCGGCTGCGCGCGCAGGGGGCGGCACGCGCAATGCTCTGCGGAGGCGCGCCCGTCGGTCCGCGCTTCGTCTGGTGGAACTTCGTCTCCAGTCGGCGCGAGCGCATCGAGCAGGCCAAGCGCGATTGGAAGGAAGGGCGCTTTCCTGCGGTACCCGGCGAAACCGAGTTCATCCCGCTGCCCGAATGAACCGCGCCCGCCCTGTGCGAGGGCGGACGCGTCGAGTCGCGCAGGGTGCGGTTGGCTCAGATCGGATAGGCGCGACGGCCGCGGACCTGTACCGCCTGACCTTCGCGCAGGCCGCCCAGTTCGCGCTGGGTGAGCACGATGCGGCGACCATCGTCCATGCGCACGAAGACCTCGTAGCGCGGCGCCGAGCGCACGTCGCGCTCGATCGCGTTGCCGGCGATGCCGCCAGCGATGGCGCCGGCCGCCGTGGCGGCACGGCGGCCATCGCCGCCGCCGACCTGGTTGCCGAGCACGCCGCCGATGACGCCGCCGATGATCGCGCCGGCGCCGGTCGACTGGCGCTCGCCGTAGACGCGCTCGATGCGCTCCACCACGCCGCAGTCGGCGCAGCGCGCATAGCCGTAGCGGTCGCCATAGCCGCCGCCATAGCCGCGCGGCGCGGGCGAGGTGGCGCAGGCCGGAAGACCCGCGCCGATGACGAGTGCAAGGATGAGGTTGGCTGCACGCATGGTGGCTCTCCCGTCTGCTGCGCCGGCAGGAGCCGGCGGTGGCAGAAACCTAGGGCTTCGATGCTGAACGCTTCGCCAAGCTCGGCGCGGACGGTTCAGCAAACTGAGCCGCGCCTGTCCACGGCGGTCCCGCGCGCCTCCGCTCAGCTCTTGTAGTCGCGATGGCAGGCCTTGCAGCCGTCCGAGATGGCGCCGGCCGCCTCCTTCATGCGCGCGCAATCGCCGAGCGCCGGGGTGGCGGCGGCGATGCGCTCGCGCATCTGCTCGGCGTACTGGCGGAAGGTGGCGTCCGACTGATCCGGTCCCAGGAAGGCCGGCTCGATGTCGCGCGCCACCACCGCCAGCGCCTCCAGATGGGGTGAGAGCGCTGCCGCATCGCAGCGCCCGGCCAGCAGCTCGTCGCGCAGTTGGCCGTTGTGGTGGGCCTTGAGCGCCATCACGCCGCGGCCGAACTCGCCGCCGGCCGACAGCGCCTTGAGCGCCCAGGCACCGGCCAGCAGGCCGATGAAGAAGCCGAGGGCGATGAATCCGATCACGCGCATGGCTCAGGCTCCGTGACGGGTGTCGCGCGCCGCCAGCTGGCGCAGGACGTAGTGAAGGATGCCGCCGTGCCTGAAGTACTCGACCTCTTTCGGCGTCAGCAGCAGGACCTCGACCGGGAATCGCACTTCGCTGCCGTTCGGGTGCTCCGCGACGACAGTGGCGCGGCGCGACGCGCCATCGTCCAGCCCGACGATGTCGAAGCGCTCCTCGCCCGTCAGGCCGAGGTCGGCCGCGCCCTGGCCGGAGAGGAACTGCAGCGGCAGCACGCCCATGCCGACCAGGTTGGAGCGGTGGATGCGCTCGAAGCTTTCCGCGATCACCGCCTTCACACCGAGCAGGTTGGTGCCCTTGGCGGCCCAGTCGCGCGACGAGCCGGTGCCGTACTCCTTGCCGGCGATGACCACCAGGGGCGTGCCCTCGGCCTTGTAGCGCATGGCCGCATCGTAGATGGCGAGCTGCTCGCCGCTGGGCACGTGGCGGGTGTAGCCGCCCTCGACCCCGTCCAGCATCCGGTTGCGGATGCGGATGTTGGCGAAGGTGCCGCGCACCATCACCTCGTCGTTGCCGCGCCGGCTGCCGTAGCTGTTGAAGTCGACCGGCTTGACCCCGCGTTCGATCAGGTAGCGCCCCGCCGGCGAGTCCTTCTTGATGTTGCCGGCCGGCGAGATGTGGTCGGTGGTGATGGAATCGCCCAGCAGGGCCAGGCAGCGCGCACCCTGGATATCGGCGATGCGGCCCACATCCATGCCCATGCCGTCGAAGTAGGGCGGGTTCTTGATGTAGGTGGAGGCCGCGTCCCAGGCGAAGCTCTCGCCTTCGGGCGAGGCAATCCGGTTCCAGCGGCTGTCGCCCTTGAACACGTCGGCGTAGTTCTTGGCGAACAGCTCCGGCCCGATGGTGGCGGCGATGGTGTCGCCGATCTCCTTGTTGCTCGGCCAGATGTCCTTGAGGAAGACGTCCTGGCCGTCCTTGCCCTGGCCCAGCGGCTCGCGCGTCAGGTCGACGTCGACGCTGCCGGCCAGGGCGTAGGCCACCACCAGCGGCGGCGAGGCGAGGTAGTTCATCTTCACCTCGGCGTGCACGCGACCCTCGAAGTTGCGGTTGCCCGATAGCACCGAGGCCACCACCAGGTCGCCCTGGGCGATGCCGGCGCTGACTTCGGTCGGCAGCGGGCCGGAGTTGCCGATGCAGGTGGTGCAGCCGTAGCCGACCACGTGGAAGCCGAGCGCCTCCAGGTCGTCCATCACGCCGGCCTTCTTGAGGTAATCGGTGACCACCAGGGAGCCCGGGCCGAGCGAGGTCTTGACCCAGGGCTTGACCTTCAGGCCCAGGCGCACGGCATTGCGCGCCAGCAGGCCAGCGCCCAGCATCACGGCCGGGTTGGAGGTGTTGGTGCAGGAGGTGATGGCCGCGATGACGACCGCGCCGTCGCGCAGTTGGACCCTGTGGCCGGCGATCTCGATC
>JANJTY010000038.1 GCA_024710865.1 Lysobacteraceae bacterium
GGGCCGAGCGCGCCGTCACCAGCGCGGTGCGGATCGGGGAGGCGTCGGGCGGGAATGCGCCCTGGATGCGGTGCAGGGCGGCGAGGAAACCGCGGAACGGTCCGCCCGAGAGCGGCTCGCCGGCGCGCGCGCGCTCGTTCGCGGCGAAGGCCTCGATGCCCTGCTCCTGGCTGATGCGTTCGGACTCGTCGCCGAACAGCACCGCATCGCCGTCGAAGGCGATGCGCAGCAGCTCGCTGCCGGACTCGGGTGCGCGCGCCGGCAGGATCGTGGCCGCGGCGACGCCGTGCTCGAGCGCGTAACGCACCGAGTCGGGATTGGCGGAGAGGAACAGGTCGGCGCCGAAGGCGCGGATGTAGCGCGTGGTCGGTTCGCCGCTGGTGAAGGCGGCGCGCACGATCTCGAGGCCGTAACGCTCGATCGAGTTGAAGATGCGAAGTCCCGTGTCGGCCGAATTGCGCGAGAGCAGGATCACCTCGACCCGCGGCAAGCCGGGATTGTCCAGCGCATTCAGGGCCAGCAGCTTCCTGACCAGCGGGAAGGCGATGCCGGGTTCGAGCGGCTCCTCCTCGTGCTGGCGCTGGAACGCGGCATAGGCCGCAAGGCCGGACGCCTCGAACAGGCTGTGGCTGTTCTCCAGGTCGAACAGGGCGCGCGAGGAGATCGCCACCACCAGGCGGTCGGGGTCGCGTTCGGGGAACCCGCTGGAGGCGGCGGTCATCGGCGCGCGGCTACTGGGTGAACTGCTCGGCCATGATGCGCTCGGCCAGGCTGTGCTCGGGATCGAAGAGCAGGGTCGCGGTGATGTCGCGCGACTGCCGCACCGTGACCTCGACCACGTCGCGCACCTCGTAGGCATCGGCGGTGGCGCTGACCGGGCGCTTGAACGGATCCAGCACCTCGAAGCGGATCACCGCGTCGTTGCGCAGGATCGCGCCGCGCCAGCGCCGCGGCCGGAACGCGGCCAGCGGGGTCAGGGCCAGCACATCCGAATCCAGCGGCAGGATCGGGCCATGCGCGGACAGGTTGTAGGCGCTGCTGCCGGCCGGCGTGCTGACGAGGGCGCCGTCGCAGACGAGTTCCTCCATCCGCACCGCGCCATCGACCGAGATGCGCAGCTTGGCCGCCTGCTTGGTCTGGCGCAGCAGCGAGACCTCGTTGTAGGCCAGGGCCTGCACCGGCGAACCGGACTCGGGGATGGCCTCCATCTCCAGCGGGCGCAGCGCGGCCGGCTGTGCCGCGGCCAGGCGCTCCAGCAGGCCCTCGGGCTGGTACTGGTTCATCAGGAAACCCACGGTGCCGAGCTTCATTCCGAACACCGGCCGCGCCGCGCCGCGGTAGCGGTGCAGGGTACGCAGCATGAAGCCGTCGCCGCCCAGGGCCACGATCAGGTCGGCCGCGTCCGGCGCGTGCTGGCCGTGCGCCGCGATCAGCGCCTGCATGGCGGACTGCGCCTCGGGCAGGCTGCTGGCGACGAAGGCGATGCGGGGCGTCGGGCTCATGCGGTCGGTGCAGCGGATGGCGGTGCGCGGGGCCGAGTGTAGCGCCTGCCGCTGCGTGGCGATGCCCCATCGGGCGCGATAGTCCCCGTCGCCGTTTTCCGATTCACTCGTATCCACCTTGAAACGGGAGATGCCATGCGACCCCACGCCCTGCTGCTCGCCGCCCTGCCGCTGTTCGCCCCCGCCCTGCCCGCCCAGGTGGTGGACTGGTCCACCCAGGCCGCCGCCTCCGGCACGCCGGCTTCGTCGTGGTCGGACGAGTTCGACGCGACCCTGGCGCCGTCCTGGCTGCGCGACGCGGACGGAAACCTCTACGCGACCGGCCTCGAACACACCGGCGACAACGATGCGCTGCTGCTGGTGAAGTACGCCGCCTCCGGCGAGCGCCTGTGGAAACGCCGCATCGACACCCCGGGCCAGGACGGCGGCCGCGGCCTGCCCCTGGACCGCGCCGGCAACCTGCTTCTGCTCGGCATGCTGGGCGATGGCTTCGACCAGGTCCCCACTGTGTTCAGCTTCGACCCAGACGGCAACGAGCGCTGGCGCGTGCCGCTCACCCACGCCGCGGGCCAGGTCGACCCGGAGGCGGTGGCGGGAGGCGCGGCGGGGCGCGTCTATGTGCTGCTGCGGGTGAACGACGCACAGGGCAGCCCGGATGGCCTGCTGCTGGCCTGGCAGGACGAGGGCGACGGCGTCAGCGAGCTCTGGAGCCGTCCGCAGCACGTCTTCGCCAGCGACAGCTCGGACTATCCGGCGGCGCTCACCGTCTCGCCGGACGGCACGCGCGTGCTGGCCGCGGTCAACAACAACCTGCACAACCGCGTGAGCGTGTACGAGGCGAACGGCGACCTGCTCTGGAGCGCCTCCGACGACGCGATCATCGCCGACTACGTCGAGGCCGCCTTCCTTGCCGACGACGGCGGCGCGGTGACCATCGGCTCGCGCCAGTTCACCAGCCCCGTGTTCGCCTTTGGCGTGGCGCGCGTGGCCTATGACGCCAATGGGCAGGTGGTCGACACCGACGCCCACCAGCCGGCGATCGAGTCCGCCCAGCTCGCGCCGCGCAGCGTGGCCCGCAGCGCGGACGGCAGCCTGTTCGTGCTGGCCGATTACTCGCTGGTCGCGGGTCCCGACTTCCTGAGCGGACTGGAGCTGCTGCAGTTCCTGCCCGACGGCAGCGCCGGCTGGCAGGTCACGGTCGAACCCGCCAGTGCAGCGACCGGCGTCGCCGACGGCCACCTGGCCCTGCACGACGATGGTGCGACGCCGGCGCTGTACGCCGCGTGGCGCCTGACTCCGGCCAGCTTCGGCGACCCCGATTCACTGCGGGTGCAGCGCTTCGACACCGCCGGCACGCCGACCTGGGCGCAGCCCGCTGAACTCGCAACGAACGGTTCGCGCCTGGATGGACTGAGCGCGGACGGTGCCGGCCCGGCCCTGGCCTACAGCGCAGACCTCGACGCCCGCGACGCCAGGCGCGCGCGGGCGCGGGCCCTGGCCGCGGCCGATGGCAGCCTGCGCTTCGACCAGGACCCGGGCGAAAGCAGCCCGTTGGCCGCGCGCGTGCTGGCCCTGGCGGCGCCCGCCGACGGCGGCGTGGTGCAGCTGGTGGACGAGTACGCCGGCACCCGCCGCCTCGGCCTGGAACGGCGCGACGTCGCCGGCAATCTGATCTTCGCGGTGCAGCCCCCGGCGGCCGCGCCGAGCTTCGACCATGCGCTGGGGATGGATGGCAGCGACGGCAGCCTGCTGGCCCGGATCGAGCGCCTGGGCGACGTCCCCCGGGTGCGCCTGTCGGCCTTCGGCAGCGACGGCACGCTGGCCTGGGAGTACCTCGGGGAAGCCGAATCCGGCCTGCTCGGCCTGGCCAGCACGCTCGATGCCAGCGGCTCGGTGCTGGCGAGCGTCGCCGACGTACCGGGCGACGGCCTCGTCATCCGCATCGCCTCGGTCGGCGCCGACGGCAGCGAGCGCTGGGTGCGCAGCCTGGATCCGCAGCCCGACACGCTGGACGAGGGCATCGACGTGGTCCTGCTGCCCGATGGCGACGCGCTGCTGGCCTGGGGCTCGGTCACCTTCGGACCCAAGCAGAGCACGGTGGCGCAGCACTGGATGCGGCTCGATGCGGCCGACGGGCAGACCGTCTGGTCGCAGAGCTTTGCCTACGACCAGGACGATGGCTCGCTGGTCGCCGCCGCAGTCGCAGACGCCGACCGCGCCTACCTCCTCACCGAGTACTCCAGCGCCGACGGCTCGCTCAACGGCCAGCGCGTGCTCGCCATCGATCTCGCGACCGGCGCGCAAGCCTGGGCGGCGGCGGACGGACTCGGCGTGGAGTGGTCCTATCCGGTCAGGCTGATCGCCGATGCCGCGGGCGTCGCCGTGCTGGCCGAAGGCGCGGAACCCGGCGCCCCCGACCGTTCCAACGCGTACCTCGCGCGCTACCGCGCCAGCGACGGCCAGCGCGACTGGCTGGCCGTGGCCGACGCCGGCGCCGAGGATTGGGTCGGGGATCTGGCCCGCGACGCGGACGGACGCTGGTACGTCGGCACCTCGCAGCGAAACGCCGACAGCAGCTTCACGCCCTACCTAACCGGCGTCGAGCTGGACGGCAGCCAGCGCTGGCAGGTCCCACTGCCGAGCGAGCGCGGTCGGATCGGCCTCCTGCAGATCGACGCCGCCGGCCAGTCGCTCTACAGCGGCGGACGGCTCGGCATCGATGGCCAGCCCTCGGGCCGAATCCTGGCGCGCATCCTTCTGGACCTGCCGGATGCCGTCTTCGGCGACGGGTTCGAGACCGACTGAAACCCCGCCAACCGGCCGCGCGGAACGCGGCCGGGTGGCGCGCGCTACGCTCAGCGCCCGCCCGCGGCGGCGAGCTGGGCCAGGCGCCGCACCGCGACCTGCACCATCGGGTAGTCCATCGCGCGCTGGCTGCGCATGTCGGCGAACATGTTGAGGGTGTAGCGCAGCGAGGCGTCATCGGCCGCCAGCCAGCGCGCCACGCGCTGCGAGGGCTCGAACTCGGCGCCGCCGGCCAGGATCTGCCCGACCAGCACGCTCTGCTGTGCCTGCAGCTCGTCGCGCAGCACGCCACGCGCGTGCGCGTGCCAGCGGCCCTCGACCGGCAGCTCCTCGATCTTCTCCAGCAGCCAGGTCAGGTGCAGGCCCTCGCCCAGCTCGGAGTAGACCCGCGCCACCTCGCGCACGTCGACCGCGCTCTCCAGCGCCACGTCGATCACGTCGAGGGCCGAGGCCAGCACGCGCAGCGAGGCGATGCGCTCGGCCAGCTCGACCGGGAAACCGAGGTCGAGCCAGCGCGCGCGGTCGTCCAGCAATTGCTCGCGCACGGCCGGCGCCAGCACCTCCGGCAGACGCTCGCGCAGGCGGTCCATGCCGGGCTTGAAGCGCTCCACCAGGCCGGCGATGCCGGGGCGTCCGCCGGGGCGGTTGAGCAACCAGCGCGTCATGCTGCGCAGGATGGTCCAGATCTCCATCAGCGCGTCGAGCTGGGCGCTCTCGTGCACCGTGAGGTCGAGCGCGTCGATGCCGGCCCACATGCCGCGCGCGTCGAGGATCTCGCGCGCCGCGGTGAAGGCCTTGGCGACCTCGGCCGGGCTCTCGCCGGTGTCCTCCTGCATGCGCAGCATGAAGGTGGCGCCCATGCGGTTGACCGTGGAGTTGGTCACCGCGGTGGCGATGATCTCGCGGCGCAGGCGATGCCGCTGCATGTGCTCGCCGAACCGCTCGCGCAGAGGCTCGGGGAAGTAGCGCGCGAGCTCGGCCGAGAGGTAGGGATCCTCCGGCACGTCGGACTCGAGCAGCTGCTGGAACACCACGATCTTCGAATAGGACAGCAGGATCGACAGCTCGGGCCGGGTCAGGCCCTGGCCGCGCGACTTGCGCTCGGCGAACTCGGCGTCGGAAGGCAGGAACTCGAGCTGGCGGTCGAGCAGGCCCTGCGACTCCAGCACGCGGATGAAGTGCTGCTTGCTGCCCAGGCGCGCCGCGCTCATCCGCTCCATCAGGCTGATGGCCTGGTTCTGGCGGTAGTTGTCGAACAGCACCAGTTGCTCGACCTCGTCGGTCATCTGCGCCAGCAGGGCGTTGCGCGCCTCCAGTTCCAGCTCGCCGCGCTGCACCGCGTCGTTGAGCAGGATCTTGATGTTGACCTCGTGGTCCGAGGTGTCGACGCCGGCCGAGTTGTCGATGAAGTCGGTGTTTAGCAGAACGCCGTTCAGCGCCGCCTCGATGCGGCCGAGCTGGGTGAAGCCGAGGTTGCCGCCCTCGCCCACCACCTTGCAGCGCAGCTCGCGCCCGTTCACGCGCAGGGCGTTGTTGGCGCGGTCGCCGACATCGGCGTGGGTCTCGCGCTCGGACTTGACGTAGGTGCCGATGCCGCCGTTCCAGAGCAGGTCGACCGGCGCCCTGAGGATCGCGCTCATCAGCTCGTTCGGGGTGAGCTGCTGCACCGAGGCATCGATGCCCAGCACCGCCTTGGCCTGGTCGCTGAGCGGGATCAGCTTGGCCGAACGCGGGAACACGCCGCCGCCCTCCGAGATCAGGCTGGCGTCGTAGTCGGCCCAGCTCGAACGCGGCAGGCGGAACATCCGCTCGCGCTCGGCGAAGCTGCGCGCGGCGTCCGGGTTCGGGTCGAGGAAGATGTGGCGGTGGTCGAAGGCCGCCACCAGGCGGATGTGCCTGGACAGCAGCATGCCGTTGCCGAACACGTCGCCCGACATGTCGCCGACGCCGACCACCGTGAAGGGCGTCGTCTGGATATCGCGGTTCATCTCGCGGAAGTGTCGCTTGACCGCTTCCCACGCGCCC
>JANJTY010000078.1 GCA_024710865.1 Lysobacteraceae bacterium
CGATCAGCGCGTAGTCGGCCGCGGAACTCGCGTGTACGCGGGCAATCACCTCGCCCGTGCTGGGGTTGGTCGGCTCCAGGGTGCCGGCGTCGGTCGTGCCGGACCACTCGCCGTTGCCGAGGTAGGTGCCGGACAGGGACTCGTTCAGGCCGAGGGCCTGCAGGATGGGATGCGCCATGGGATCTCCGGATGGTGTGCGTACGAACGAGCGGCGTTGGCCAAGATGGCGCCCCCGGCGCGATTCGAACGCACGACCTTTCCCTTAGGAGGGGAACGCTCTATCCAGCTGAGCTACGGGGGCGCCGGCGAAACGACGCGATAGCCGAACATTGTCCCACAAGCGCGGCGCAAATCCGACCCGCCCAGAGCCTGCGACGCAACTGTCAAGACGATGGACCTGCTGCCTCGCGCACCCGATCCGCCCGATCACAAGCCGCGGAAACGAAGACGCCCCGGCAACTAATCCGGGGCGTCAGGGTGTTCACGGCGTCGCGGAGTGACTTGATCAGCCCTCGTCGCGCCAGCGCCGCAGATGCGTCGCCGCGAACAGCAGGGCCACGCCGATCGCGGCGCCGACCCAGAGCTCGATGCGGCCCAGATTGGCATACAGTGCGGCGAGGGAGAAGGCCTGGTCGAGAACCGCCATCGGATCCTGGGAGTCGTCGAACTGCAATTGCATGGGCGTGGCCCAGGAGCCCGGGAAGCCGCTGAACAGGCCGCGCACGAAAACTTCCGTCCAGTACCAGGTGCTGGGCAGGGACAGGCTCTTCATCAGGTCGAACCACCAGACCATCACGCCGATACCGGCCGGAGTCAGGATCGCCCACAGGAAAGGCTTGCTGCGCGCCCAGACCGAGCACAGCATCAGCCAGCCCACGCTGGGCAACGCCCAGAGCGCGCTGATCGGAATCATCAGCAGGATCTTGGCGAAGGTGGCGAACGGGTGCGCGTTGCTCCAGATCAGGCTCATCGGACTGACGCCGTGGAAGAGCAGGTAGGCGCTGATCAGCAGCAGGAACAGGAAGCCGGTCAGGGCAGCCGCCACCGAGGCGATGGCCGGAGCGACCAGCGTGGCGCTGACCACCTTGGAGGCCACCGTCGCGCGGTCCGAGACGGGCAGGGACTTCCAGAACAGCACGCTGCGGTCGCGGCGCTCGTCATACAGCGAGCCGAGGCAGTAGAAGAACACCACGATCGCGCTGACCGTGCCCACCAGTCCGGCGATGGTGAGGAGGGCCATGTCGATGCCGGCGCCGACGTGCAAGCGCTGGGCCTCGGTAAGGGCCGAGGTGAGTTCATTCAGCTTCAGCGCGCCGATCTGGATCTTGCTGCGACCCGCGGCGGCCTCGGCCACCAGGATCCCGAGCACGTTGAGCAGAAGAAAGACGCCGCCGGCGATGATCGGGGCCCAGAGGAAGCCGCCCTTGTTCTCCCAGAATTCGCGGCGCAGCAGCCACGCAAACGTTTTCATGCGTAGGTCCCCTTCATGGTGGCGACGAACAGATCGGCGATGCCCGGCGTGCGGGTCTCGCCCAGCTCGGCAAGCTGGCGCCGCGGAACGCCGTCGAAAAGCAGCACGGACTTGCCGAACACCTGGCGCTCGTCGAGTGGCTTCAGGGCCCGCGCAGCCTCGATCGCATCGGCGCCGACCATGACCTCGGTGAAGCGCTCGCCCACCTCGTCCATCGTGGCCGACAGGACGATCTTGCCGTTCTGGATGAACATCAGGTCGGTGAGGATGTGCTCGATCTCCTCCACCTGGTGCGTGGTGATGAGTATGGTCTTCTCCTCGTCGAAGTAATCCTCCAGCAAGCGCTGGTAGAACTGCTTGCGGTAGAGAATGTCGAGGCCGAGGGTGGGCTCGTCCAGCACCAGCAGTTTGGCGTCGATCGCCATCACCAGGGCCAGGTGCAACTGCACCGTCATGCCCTTGGACAGGGTGCGGACCTTGGCGTCCGGCTTGAGCTGGGTGTTGGCGAGGAAACGCTCGCACTTGGCGCGGTCGAAGCGCGGATGCACGCCCTCGACGAAGTCGATCGCCTCGCGCACGCGGATCCAGCGCGGCAGCACCGCGACATCGGCGATGAAGCAGACGTCCTGCATCAGGCGGTCGCGCTGGGTGCGGGGATCGAACCCGAGGACGGCGAGCTGGCCCTCGAACGGGACCAGGCCGAGGATCGCCTTCAGCGCCGTGGTCTTGCCGGCACCGTTGGGCCCGATCAGGCCGACGATGCGGCCGGTTTCGATGTGGAAATCGGTCTGGTCGAGCGCGGCCTTGCCCTTGTAGTGCTTGGACAGGCCACGCGCTTCGATGGCGGCGCTCATGCGGTCGGCTCCGACGTGGTGGCGTTCTTGGTTAGGAGTGATTCTGCGGACAGGCCCAGGCGGCGGATGCGCGCCAGAACCTGCGGCCATTCCTCGCGCAGGAAGTGCTGGCGTTCGCTCGAGAGCAGCTTCTCGCGCGCGCCATCGGTCACGAACATGCCGAGGCCGCGGCGCTTCTCGACCAGTTCCTCATCGACCAGTTCCTGGTAGGCGCGCGAGACCGTGATGGGGTTGAGCTGGAAATCCGCTGCGATCTGGCGCACCGAGGGGAGGGCATCGCCAGGCTTGAGCACGCCGTCCAGCATCATCGCCACCACCTTCTCCTTGAGCTGTCGATAGATCGGCGCGTTGTCGTTCCAGGACACGCTCATGATCAGGAGCTCCGCGCGCGCGGCAGCAGCGAGCCGAAGG
>JANJTY010000089.1 GCA_024710865.1 Lysobacteraceae bacterium
CGATCTCGCCGGCCTGCGCGGCCTCGTCCCAGGCCGGCCCGGCGGCCTTGCGGTGCCAGTCGTAGATGCGCCCGACGAAGGGCGAGATCAGGCGCACGCCGGCCTCGCCGCAGGCCAAGGCCTGGCAGAAGGCGAACAGCAGGGTGAGGTTGCAGCGGATGCCCTCGCGCTCCAGCGTCGCCGCTGCGGCGATGCCTTCCCAGGTCGAGGCGATCTTGATCAGCACGCGCTCGCGGCCGATGCCGGCGGCCTCGTAGAGCGCGATCAGGCGGCGCGCGCGTTCGGCCGTGGCGCGGGCATCGAAGGACAGCCGCGCATCGACTTCCGTGCTCACCCGCCCCGGGATCAGCTGCAGGATCTCCAGCCCGAATCGCACCAGCAGGCGGTCGACGATCTCGTCCATCGGCGCGGCGCGATGCGCGGCCACGGTCTCGGCCAGCAGCGGCGCGTACTCGGCCTGCTGCACCGCCTTCAGGATCAGCGACGGATTGGTGGTGGCATCGCGCGGCGCGAACTGCGCGATCTGGCGGAAGTTGCCGGTATCGGCCACCACCACGGTGTGGGCCTTGAGCTGCTCGAGCTGGTTCATGCCTGTCGGGGCCGGCGGAGGGTCGCCGATGGTAGCAAGCCGCCGGCCGCCCGCTTCCGCCGCGATGGCCGCCCAGCGTCGCCCCCTGGTGGCGTCAGGGACAGGCCCGCCGGCGCCTTCGCGCCGCCGCGAACAGGCGGCCCCGGTGCCTGGCGGGCATCGGCGGGCGTTCGCGCAGCTGAGCGCCTCATCGCGCCAGATGCTCGAACCCATCCCGGAAGACGCGGTCGCCCGGCGACAGCCGGTGCAGGAATCCGCCTTCGAGCTGCAGCGCACCGGCGCGCAGGGTGGCGTCGCCGCCCTGCCCGGCAATGCCGACCAGCCGCAGCCCGGGATCCTGCGTACCCTGCATCCGCGACGCACTGGCGCCAAGCAGGGCGGCCTCGATCGCGTGGCCGCCGCTACCCGAGCCAGAGCCCGACTCCGGGCTGCGCGCGCCCGCGGCGCCGATGGAGAGCCCCAGCAGTGCTCCGAGCAAGGCGAGCAGCGCGATGCCGCCGGGGCAAGCGCCAAGACGGGCGACCCGAGCGGCCAGCCGCACGGTTCTGCGCACCGCTCCGGCGTCCTGCCAGAACGCAGGCGATCCGACCGCTCCCCGGGGACTTGCGACCTCCCTGCCCGACCCGTCGGCAGGGTGCAGCGCCGCGCCGAGCGGTGCAACTGAGGAACGCGCGGCCGTGCAGCGGGCCTCGGATTCGCCGGGAGCGCACGACCGAACCGCGAGGATCCGCCGGGCTTCGCGTCCCGCGTCGACAGCACGCTCATTCTCGCGTTGCCGGGCGCGCGACCGCTGCGCCAGCGAGGACAAACCATCGCCTGTTTCCCGCGAAGCGCGCGGCCTGGGCATGTCGTCCACCTCCGTGCTCCGGCGGACGCTAGTGGAAACTGCGCAGGCAGGTCGCCTGGGCGAACGCGGGACCGGTGTTGGCCGCGGCGAAGGTGCAGACCCAGAACGCCTGGAAGAATGCGAAGTCCTGCGCCGGCGAGGGCTGGAAGGTGTCGCTGCCGCCGTGGACGAACGGCCCCAGGTTGGTGCAGCCCGCGTTCGTCGCGATCAGTGGACGGCTGCTGGTGTCGCCGCGCGGACAGTGCTGCATCTTGCTGATCACGATGGTCGTGCCGTTCTTGTGGCAGCCGCCGCCGATCAGGATGTCGCCGACGTCGCAGTACGCGAGCATCACGGTCGTCGCATCGTTCCCGGTCCACTCGTTGAAGTAGACCGGCATCCGCACGTTGGTGCCGAGATCGCTGTTGCCCTGCACGCTCAGAGCCCCCATCGTCGCCGTGCCGCCCACGCTGGCATCGCTGCCGGCGACGAGATCCCCCGATACCGTCAGCCCGCCCTCGTAGCTGCCGCTCATGCCGACCGTGAAGCCCGTCGCTGCGTCGCCGCTCACCGTGATGCCGTTACCCGACTCCATCGTCGCAGGATCGCCTTTCGGCCCCTGCGGTCCGGCCGGCCCGGCGGTGCCCTCCAAGGCATACAGCGCATAGGGCGCGCTGGCGATGCGCTGCCGCGGAAGCAGCACCTGGTCCTCGACCTGCACCTCCAGCCACAGCTGCTGCCCCAGGAAAACGCCTTCACCAAAATCGAGATCCACCACGAAGAGGCCGCCGTCGACGGCGACCTCGGGCAGGTTCAGTTCGCCGTACTGGCTACCGCCGCCCGGGGCGTCGAACAGCCGGAAGCTCATCGCACGCGTGCCCTGGACGGGCTCGCCGGCCAGGGTCAGGCGCCCCTGGTACGAGAACGCGAAGTCCTGAGGTTCGGCAGCGGCCAGGCCGAGCAGCGGCAGCAGCCCCAGGAGCACGCCGAGCGTTAACCGTGACAGGCAGGTGGAGGCTGCGAGCCGAGACAGGGAAGGCGCGAAACGGGGATCACTGCGGACGGATTGCACGGTCGATGCCTCCCTGGGTGCGCTGATCCGTGAGTCTCGGACGGCAGCCGGCGGCAGTCTTTAGGGCCGCGCTGGGAGGTGCTTGGAGAATCCTTGGGGCCAGCGGTTTTCGAGTGGAGGCGGTCGAGCGGCCGGCGCGCCACGTCGGTTCGGTGCAGTACCGGCCGCTCGGCGCGGGCCTCAGGTGCAGACCGATGCCTCTGAGGCGGCGGGGCCGCAGAACGCCGGCGAGCCGTGCTCGCGCCAGAGGTCGAGCAGACCGCTCTCGCGCACGTAGCGCCGGAAGGCCGGACTGCGGCGCAGGCCCGCCTCGTCCGGACGCCAGAGGATCAGATGGATGTCGAGGCGGCCCTCGCGCTTGATCCGCACCAGCTCGGCCATTTCGCGCGCGTGATCGCGCTCGGGCAGGACGAAGCGCATGTAGTTGAAGCGCGCCCGGTCCGGCGCCGCCTGGCGCTCGGAGGACTCGACCAGGCGCGCCACCCGCGGCCACTGCGACGGATCCGTACAGGCCTCGGCCGCGGCCAGCTGCGATTCGCGGTAGTAGGCGAAGGCAGCGGCCGGCATCGATTCGGCCCGCTCGCGTGCGGTGGCGCAGTCGCCGCGACGCACGGCCGCGATCAGATGCATGCTGTTGTTCACGGATCGATCCAGCGACGCGCTTGCCGCTTCCATCTCCAGGTCGCGCCCGGCCGCGAACAACAGCAGCGCACGGAAGTAGGGAAGCGACCAGGACAGGGGATCGCGGGCCAGCGCTTCGTCGACCTCGCGCAGGGCCTGGTCGACATAGCCCATGGCCGCCAGCCGCCGGGCGTGGCCGTGACGCAGCATGCTGTCGGCGGGGAAGCGGTCGACCAGACGCTGCGAGCGCCGCAGGCACTCGCTCCAGCGCTCCCCGATGCAGGCCTGGTTGGCGCGCACGGTCTGCGCATAGGGCTCTTCCGGATCCAGCGCCAGCGCGCGCTGCAGCGCCACCTCGACCTCGGCCATGACGGCCGCATGCGCCGCCTCGGGACCGGTCACGGCCTGCACCCACTGCAGCAGCGCGAGCAGCCCCCAGGCCGACGCGAAGTCCGGGGCGTCGCGGGTGAGCGCCAGCAGCTCGTCCCGGACGCCGCCGATGCCCGCCCTGCCCTCCGGCAGCTCGTTGAAGTGCCGCCGGGCGATCAGGAAGCGTCGGTAGACGGCGATGTCGACCGCGTGCGCCCGCCCGCTTTCCAGCCCCAGGCCGAGACGCAGCGAGCGTCCCACCGCGGCGGCGATGCGGTCCTGCACCGCGAACAGGTCGCGCCATTCCTGTTCGTAGGTTTCGCTCCACAGGGTACGGTCGCGCGCGCCGTCGACCAGGCGCAGGGCCACGCGCAGGCGCTCGCCCTCCTGCCGCACGCTGCCCTCCAGCAGGTGCGTGGCGCCGAGGCGCCGCGCCACCTCGGGCAGCGACTGGTTCGGCTCGCGGAACTGGAAGGACGATGTGCGCGAGATGACGCGCAGCCCCTCCGCGCGCGCCAGGCGGTCGATGAGTTCCTCGCTCAGGCCCTCGGCGAACTCGGCGTGCGCGCCAAGGCCGCCCGCGCTGCGCAGCGGCAGCACGGCCAGCACCGGCACGGTGCCCTGCATGCCCGGCAAGGCTTCGACGCCGCGACGTGCGGAGGACTCCCGCGCTGGGCCTTGCCCGGGCGCGGCCAGCCGCCAGAGCAGCGCCCCGGCCAGCACGCCCAGAGCCAGCACCAGCAACAGCCATCCGGGCCGTCGCGCCCGCGATCGGGCCAGGACGAGGTCCGCCGCCGCCGGGATCTCCGCGGCACCGGCCGACCCGGAGTCCGGGGCGCCGGCGCGATCGCCGAGCGCGCGCTCCGGGCCCGCTTCGCTGGCGTCGGCAGCCACTCCAGGCCCGGGCAGGTCCAGTCGGTAACCCAACCCATGCACGGTATGCAGGTAGCGCGGGCTGCCCGCGCTCTCGCCCAGCGCCTGGCGCAGCAGGGTGATGAGCCGGTTCAGCGTGCCGGGCGTGACATGGCGGTGGCCCCAGACCGCATCGAGGATCGCGTCGCGCGCGACCACCCGCCCCGGCTGCTCGGCGAGCAGGGCGAGCACGGCGAAGGCGCGCGGTTCGAGGTGCTGCTCCACGCCGTCCCGACGCAGGCGATGGCCGGCGAAGTCGATCTCGATGCCGTCGAAACGCAGGCTGGCGAGGCTGGCATCCATCCGCGGCGTCCAGCGCGGCCGTCGGGCGGCCGCTTCCGTGCACCAGTTTGCACCCGGATCAGGGACGTGTGGGGCCCCAAGGATTCCCCAAGTCCGGCCCAAGCGCGCCCTCAAGCCAGTCCCGGCCGTGCGGCGGAAACTCCGTCGACCGCCGATCGGGAGGGCGCCGTCGCGCATGGAACCCTGGCATCCCAAACCGAACGCCCGGACCGGCATCGGGGCGATACGCCGCGCCTGTCCCGGACTGCCACCGCCCCGGGCGGCCGGGAATGTCCCCGCGGCCGCCGGCGCCTCCTGCGGTGCAAGGCCGGTCGCGATGCGTCTTGCCTGGCTGTGGATCGGCCTTCTGGGGATGGGCCAAAGCGCCAGGGGCGGCGTTGAGGTACTGGCCGATGTGCATGTGTTCGGCGACTTCGTCAGGGTCGGAGAACGTCTGGTCTTTGCCGGATCCGACAGCGCGAACGGGATCGAGCTGTGGATCACTGATGGCACGCCGGAAGGAACCCGACTGCTGCGGGACGTGTACCCCGGCCCGGCCAGCTCAGACCCGAGGCTGGCACCCACCGCGACCGGCGGCGTTCTGCTGTTCGCCGCCGACGACGGCAGGCACGGCCGCGAGCTCTGGCGTACCGACGGAACGTCGCAAGGAACCGTTCTGCTGCGGGACATCAATCCCGGCGCGGAAGCTTCGAACCCCAGCGGTTTCGAGGGATCCGGCGATTCGCTCTACTTCGCTGCCACGACCTTCGCAACGGGGAGGGAGGTGTGGAAGGCGAGCGGCGCGCCCCTGCAGGTCGAGCTTCTGGCGGACGTGTGTCCGGGTTCCTGCAGTTCGCTGCCTTACGATCTCACGGTGTCCGGGGGAAGGCTCTATTTCGGCGCGGAGCGGCCCGACATCGGCCAGGAGCCCTTCCGCAGCGACGGAAGCGCGGCCAGCACCATCCTGCTCCTGGACATCGTTCCGGGCTCGCAGGGATCGGCTCCCCAGGGGTTCGCCCGCCGAGGGACGAACAGCGTCGCATTCAGCGCCTCCTCGGCCGACAAGGGCGCAGAACCCTGGTCGTCCGGCGGCACCACCGGCACGACGGACTGGATCGCCGACATCGCTCCCGGCTCGGGTGGCTCGCACCCGATCGAGTTCGCGAGCGTGGGCAGCCGTCTGCTGCTCAGTGCGTCCGCGTTCGATTCCGGTCGCGAGCCCTACCGATGTGTCGTCTCGCCCTCACCGGCCTGCACCCGCCTGCGGGACATCGCGCCCGGAACCGCGTCCTCCTATCCCTCGGAGTTCGTGGAGTCGGTCCCCGGCTCCGGCATCGCCCTGTTCGCAGCCGAAAACGCGACCTACGGCAGGGAACTCTGGCGCACCGACGGCAGCGAGGCAGGAACCTGGCTGGTGCGGGACACCGAGCCGGGTCCGGCACCCGGGGCTCCTCGCTTGCTCACGCAAACCGGCGGCTATGTGCATTTCTTCGCGGGAGAGCTCGGTCGGTGCGAACTGTGGCGGAGCGATGGCACAGCGGCAGGAACCCAGGCCCTGACCGATATCGACGCCCTGTTCAGCGTCGTTCGCCCGATCGCTTTGGGCGAGCGGATCGTGTTCGCGACGCTGTTGGCATCCGGCGGTCGACACCGTCCCCTCGCCCTCCACCCCGGCCTGTTCCAGGACGGCTTCGAACCGCCGCCTCCCACGACGCCGGCATCCGCCACCGAGGAGCCCTGAGCCATGAACTTCCGCATTTCCCGTGCGTGCATCCTTGCGCTCTCTGCGGCCCTGGCGCTGCTGGCCACGCCGCAGCCGACGCGTGCGGAAGAAGATCCATCGGCCCCCGGCATACTGCTGATCCTCGACGCCTCCGGCAGCATGTGGGGCCAGATCGACGGACGCAGCAAGATCGAGATCGCGCGCGAGGCGGTGGGCGAACTGGTGCGCGAGCTGCCGACCGAAACCGCGCTCGGGCTGCAGGCCTACGGCCACCGCAGCAAGGGCGCCTGCGACGACATCGAACTGCTCGTCGCCCCGGCAGCGGGCAGCCGCGAGGCCGTACTGCGCGGCATCGGGACGATCCAGCCCAAGGGCATGACCCCGATCACCGGCGCCCTGCAGCACGCAGCGCGCGAGCTCGAAACGCGGGAGGGCGAGACCACGGTCGTGCTGGTCAGCGACGGCAAGGAGACCTGCGCCGGCGATCCCTGCGCCGCGGTGCAGGCCCTGCGCGGGCGCGGCATCCGCATGCAGCTGCACGTAGTCGGCTTCGACGTCACGGACGAGGAGCGCGCGCAGCTGGCCTGCCTGGCCGAGGCCGGCGGCGGGCGCTACTTCGGCGCCGGCAGCACGGACGAGCTGCGCGCGGCGCTGGCGAGCGTGCGGCAGGCAGTGGCGGCCACGTCCGAACCTGTCCGCCGCTCGGTTCAGCGCCCCCCGATCGGCTCGCTGCGTTTCCTCAACTTGCAGACCGGCTCGGCGATCGCCATCGATGCGGAAAGCGGCGAGGAGCGCTTCCGCTATTGCAATGGCTGCGGAACCGACACCCAGGTTCCGGCTGGCAGCTACACCCTGCGATTCGACAACTTCAGCGTGCACGGCGTCGAGGTGGCGGCCGGCGAGCCGACCGTGTTCGACCTGCACACGGTCGCCGGCGTGGTCGAGATCCGCAATCTGCAGAGCGGAAACGTACGCATCGTGGATGCGGCCACAGGCGAGGATCGCGCGCGCTTCTGCAAGGGCTGCGGCAGCAATACCCAGGTTCCCATCGGCACCTATGCCCTGCAGTTCCCGAACTTCCGCCTCGACGGCATCGAGGTCGGCGCCGGCCAGACGGTGGTCGTGGACCTGCGCGAGCGGGCCGGCACGCTCGACTTCCGCAACCACCAGACCGGCAACGTCGAGGTGCTCGATGCCGACGGCGCGACGGTGCGCGCGCGCTGGTGCAAGGGCTGCGGCAGCAACACCCAGGTGCCGCCGGGCACCTATGCCCTGCGCTTCCCGAACTTCACCGTCGAGGGCGTGCGCGTCGACGCCGGCCAGGAGACCGTCTTCGACCTCGCCACGGTCGCGGGCACGCTGGCGTTTCCGCGAGCGGTGCAAGGCCAGGTGGAGATCATCGAGCAGGACTCGGGAAAGGTCCGCGCACGCTACTGCCAGGGCTGCGGCAGCAGCACCCAGGTCCCGGCCGGGCGCTACCGCATCCGCTTCCCGAACCACGCCATCGACGATGTCGCGGTCGGGGCGGGGGAGACGGTGGTGGTGGACTGAGGCTGGGCGCCTATCCGCACCGAACAGGTACGACCTCCCCGCGAGCTGCAGGCTGACGGAAGCAGCACCGCGCCGGCGCCGGTGGCATCATCATGCGCGCGGTCGCACAGCCGGGGCCCGGGGCGATGCAGCAGCTCGGCACGCTCACGCCGGAGGGTGGGCCGTCGCCGGCCTGCCATCTCGCCCGGGAAGACTGCTCGACCGAGTCCGCGGCGCGGGTCCGTCAGGGGCCGTTCCGCCTGTTCCGATCGAATCCTTTGGGGGAATCCATGAACCAGCACCGCCCGCGCGTGGGTCGTCTCGGCCTCGCCATCCGCCTCGGCCTGCTCGGCCTGCTGCCGCTGCCCACGCTGGCGCAGGACGCCGCCGGCGACGAGCCGGCCGAACTCGTCACCATCACCGTCACCGCGCAGAAGCGCGAGCAGCAGGTGCAGGAGGTCCCCATCGCGGTCACGGCCTATTCGGGCGAGTTCCTGCAGGACCTCGGCGTCACCGGCTTCGACGACCTCGCCGCCTACGTGCCCGGGCTGGAGGTGCAGGTGCAGAGTCCGAACACGCCGGGCTTCGTCATCCGCGGCATCACCTCGGACGATGCCGCGGCCAATGTCGAGCCGCGCGTCTCGGTGTTCCAGGACGGCATCTCGATCAGCCGCGCGCAAGGCTCGGTGGTCGAGCTGTTCGACCTGGAGCGCATCGAGGTCCTGCGCGGCCCGCAGGGCACCCTGTTCGGGCGCAGCGCGCAGATCGGCGCGGTGCACGTGATCCAGGCCAAGGCGCGCAACGAGAGCTCGGCGCTGCTGCGCCTGGGCTTCGGCAACCACGGTTCGCAGGAGCTCTCCGGCCACTGGAACGCGCCCATCGTCGACGACCGCGTCTATGCCCGCCTCGCCCTGCACCATGCGCAGCGCGATGGCTACATCGAGAACCTCTCCGGTGGCGACCTCAACGGCAAGGACACCACCGCGCTGCGCTTCTCGCTGCGCGCCGACATCGGCGAGCGCCACAGCCTCGACCTGATCGTCAACCACCAGAAGGATTCAGGCCCGGGTACCGGGTTCCGCAGCGGCGTGATCCCGACCCGCGCCGGCAGCACCGACGTGTTCGGCGCGGCCGACCTCAACCGCGGCGAAGAACTCGGCCTCGACCGCCACGTCAACGGCGTGACCCTGCTCGGCGAGTTCTGGCTGAGCGACAGCTGGAGCCTGTCCACCCTCACCGGCTGGCGCGAGTACGGCTCGCGCGAGGAGTTCGACGCGGACGGCTCGCAGGTCTTCCTGCTCGAATTCGCGGAGGACGCCGAGGGCGACCAGTTCAGCCAGGAGCTGCGCTTCAACTTCGACGGCGGCGGCGCCTTCCGCGGCTTCACCGGGCTGTCCTGGTTCGATTCCGACAGCAGCCAGCGCGTGCCGTTCGCGACCGACGAACGCAGCCTCTACGCCCTGCTCTCGCCGCTGCTCTCGGGCGCCACCGGCGGCGCGCTGCCGATCGTGCCCCTGCTCAATTCCGACGGCACGCCGAACCTCGCCGTGCCCCCCGCCCTGCCCGGCCTGCTGCCCGGCCTGCCGCCCTTCATCCCGCTCAAGCCGCTGCACCGCGAGGAATACGCCAACTTCGGCCGCGTGCGCGCGCTGGAGCTCTTCGCCGACGGCACCTGGAGCGTGAACGACCGCCTCGACCTCACCCTCGGCCTGCGCGCCACGCGCGAGCAGGTGCGCGCCGGCTACGAGGCCCTGTTCTTCGGCGCGCCCAGCGCGCTCGGCCAGCTGCTGCCCAGCTTCCCGACCGAGATCGCCTTCCCGAACGCGCTGTTCCCGCCGGTGCCGCGCACCGAGGCGAGCGACACTTTCACCTCCTACGTCGGGCGTGCGGTGGCGCAGTACCGCTTCAGCGACGACCTCAACGCCTACGCCAGCGTCTCGCGCGGCCGCCGTCCGGACGTGATCCAGATCGACGCCGGCGGCGCCGAACGCGTGCCGGCCGAGATCGTCTGGAGCTACGAGGTCGGCGTAAAGGGCGCGGCGGACGAGGGCCGCCTGGTGTACGACGCGGCGGTCTTCTACTACGACTACTCCAACTTCCAGGCCCAGGTGGTGAACCCGACGCCGCCGCCCTTCTTCGTCGCCACCAACGCCGGCAACGCACGCGCCAAGGGCGCCGAGTTCTCGCTCATGCGCCAGTTCGGCCAGGGCCTGCGCGCCTTCGCCAACCTCGGCTGGATCGACGCGAAGTTCAACGCCTTCGACGATGACGGCAACCCGCAGGCCCTGGCCGGCAACCGCTTCCGACTGACGCCGGAGTACTCGGGCTCGGTCGGGCTCGACTGGAGCATCGCGCTCGCCGGCGACCGCAGCGTCTACGTCCGCCCGAGCTACAGCTGGAAGTCGCAGGTCTACTTCGAGGACGACAACCAGCCCGGCATCGAACAGGGCAGCTACGGCCTGCTCGGCCTGCGCGCCGGCCTCCGCTTCGGCGAGCGCTGGGAGATCGGCGCCTGGGTCAGCAACGCGCTTGGCGAGGACTACCTGATCGACGCCGGCAACACCGGCGCCCTGTTCGGGATTCCCACCTACATCCCGGGCGCGCCGCGCTTCTACGGCCTGCAGTTCACCGGCCGGCTTTGAGCACGGACGCAGCCGCTCCGGCGGGCACGGCCCCGCCGGAGCGGCTACCATGCGGCGCCCCCGATACCGCCGCCGCCCGTGACCGCAGCGAACCCATCGCGACCCATCCCCGCCAGCGTCTGGCTGCTGACCGCGCTCTGCGTGGTGGTCGGCGTGCTGGGCCTGGCCGCGGCCTGGACCGGCGTCGCGCTGGTCAGTCGTTCGCAGGCCGGCTGGATGGCCATGGTCGCGGCGCTGGACGCCGCGCTGATGCTGCGCCTGGCCGGATTCCCGTCGTGTCGCCTGCGCGCCGCGCTGGCGGTGGGCATGACACTGGTGGCCATCGCGCTGGCCAACTTCTTCCTGATCGCC
>JANJTY010000103.1 GCA_024710865.1 Lysobacteraceae bacterium
GCCGAATGGGCCTGGCTGGAGCGCGCGCTCGAGCTCGAGGACTGCGGCATCGGTCGCCACCTGCCGGTGCTCTGGCTGCGCGCGCCGCTGGGTTTGCGCGTGGGCACGGCGCGACTCGACCTGCGCGCCGTGCCCGACGCCATCGCGCTGACGCCGGCCACGCTCGCCGCGATCGATTCGGTGGAAGGCGTGATCGAAGGCTGGCGCGTGCTGGAGAACCGCACCAGCTTCGAGCGCGCCGCACGCCGCTTCGGCCAGCGCGAGGGCGTGCTCTGGGTGCCCGGCTTCGCGCCGTCCTGGTGGCGCGAGGCGGTCACCACGCTGCTGCGGCATGCTCCGGCGCCGGCACGCATCGCCTGCGATCCGGATCCGGCCGGCATCGCCATCGCCCTCGGCGTCGCCGCGCTGTGGGACGCGGCGGGCCTAGCCTGGCAGCCCTGGGGCATGGATGCCGCCGCGCTCGCCGCCCTGCCCGCGCACAAGCCGCTGAGCGAGTCCGACCGTGCCCAGCTCGCGGCCCTGCGCGCCGCCGGCCTGCCGCCCGCCTTCGCCGCGCTCGCCGAAGCGATGCAAGCCAGCGGACTCAAGGGCGAGCAGGAGGGCCTGGCGCTGGAGTAGGTCCACTACCGCATCGCCGCACCGGCCTCTTCCCTCGCATGCGCAGCGGGAAGAGGAGGTTGGGAGGGGGTTGCTCTTGCCTGCGAAAAGCACCCCACCCCAGCCCTCCCCTTCGCCTGCGGCGAAAGGGAGGGAGTAGAACTCCGCGCTGCGCGGGTTGCCGCACCGCCGTATCAACCCCGCTCCGTCGCCTGCGGCGAAAGGGAGGGAGAGGTACGCAGTGCCGAGCCGGCTCAGGCCAGCGCCACGCCCAGCAGCACACCCTGATGATGGCAGAGGCTCACGCGCACGCCGCGTGCATGCAGCACGGCCGGTGCCGCCGTCGCGAGGTCGGGAACGCCCGCGTGCAGGCCGGCGTCGTAGCGCTGCTCGCACACCGTCACCTCGCCGCGCGGGCTGCGGAAGCGCAGCTGCACCGCGGGCGCCATCGCCAGGGTGCAGAAGCGTCCGCCGAGCAGCTCGGCGCCCTGCAGGACCTCGTCGGGCGGCGGCTCGACCAGGGCGAAGCCCAGTCCGGCGAAGCTCGGACGCAGCTCGGCCACGCTGCTGCCCTCGGCGTCCAGCGGCTCGCCAGACGCACTGGCATAGCGCAGGTGGTTGTAGGCGATCTCCTCGGCCAGACGCCCGACGTTCTCCATCGGATCGGCACGGCGCAGGGACCACAGTCCCAGGCCCGCAGCCGCGACCACACCGGCGGCGATGCCCAGCCAGCGCCGCCGATCGGGCCGCGCCGGGGCACCGGTCGCGATCCGGCGCAACTCGGCCAGTCGGTGCGCGTCGAGCGATGCGTCGGCGAACAGCTCGGCGATGCCCTGCCGCAGGGGGATCTTCTCGTCGGGGGCGCTCATGGCGTGTCTCCAGCCGCGCGCGCCGCGCCGTCCCCGGCGAAACGCTTGCGCAGGCGATGCAGTCGGGTCAGCAGGGTGCCGCGCGGGGTCGCGGTCTGGGCGCTGATCTCATCGATGGTGAAGCCTTCCACCGCCCACAGGTAGAGCACCTCGCGTTCGGCCCCGCCGAGGCCCGCCCAGATGCGGGTGAGCAGGTCGCGTCGCAGCACGGTGTCCTCCAGCGGCGAAAGGTCGGTGGCGATGACGCCGTCAGCCTCCTCCAGCGGGCTCCAGCGCAGCTGCGCCGCGCGCCGCGCGTCGGCGATGAAGCCGTTACGCACGATGCGCAGGAAGTAGCCCAGTGGGTGCTGCACACCGGTGGGCGCCGCCTGCAGCCAGTTCGCGACCGCGGTGTGCACCAGGTCGTAGGCGCGATCGCGGTCGCCACACAGGGCCATGGCATAGCGGTAGGCGCGCTGGAAGTCGCTGTCGCTCAGGGCGCTCACCGCGCGGCTCCGGGCCGGGTCGGCCGTGTTGGGTGTCGGGATGGCATGTCGGCTCCATCGGGCGCCGGCCGGGTTCGGCCCGCGGGTCGATGATACGGAGCGGGGAGAGGGCGGTTTGATTGCAGGGGCGAAGGCCGGGAGTAACGGATCGCCCCGGGGAGCACCTTGATCCATGCGCCGTACGCGAAACGAGCCGCCGTAGGATGCGGTGAGCGCAGCGAACCGCATCACTCCTGGCGACCAACGGCTTCGGCGTCGGAAACCGTGCGAAGACGATGCGGTTCGCTGCGCTCACCGCATCCCACGAGGCCTGGCGCTGGCCCTCGTGCCACTGGATGCAATCACCGCGCGCCGCGCAGCGTCCTCACGGTCTCCTCCGCCGCGCAAGGACCCTCGCATGCTGCCCGCCCCGGCCGCCGCCCTCTGGCAAGCCACCACGTCCCGCCTCGATGGCCTCCACGCCTGGCTGGCCCCGCTCGGACTGCGCCTGATCCTGGCCTGGGAGTTCGGCGAGGCCGGCTTCGAGAAGCTGCGCGGGGAAAACTGGTTCGCCGGCATCCAGGCCAAGTTTCCGCTTCCGCTCAACTGGGTGCCGGCCGAGCTGAGCTGGAGCCTGGCGACCTGGGCCGAGATCCTCGGCGCCTTTGCCCTCGTGCTGGGGTTGTTCACCCGCTTCGTGGCCTTCTCGCTGCTGGTGCTGACCGTCGTCGCCACCGCCGCGGTGCACTGGCCGGAGAGCTGGAGCACGCTGGCCGAACTCTGGCAGGGCTACCAGATCCGCAACGTCGACGGCCAGGGCAACTTCAAGCTGCCGCTGCTGTTCGCGCTGATGCTGCTGCCGCTGCTGCTGGGCGGCGCGGGCAAGCTCAGCCTGGACCACGCACTCGCACGCCGCCTGCTGCCGCGCGCCCCGGCTGCGCAGGCGGACGCCACCGCCTGGGCCCTGGCCGGACTGGTCCTCGGCCTGCCGCTGAGCGTGCTGTTTCCCGTCTTCGGCCTCGCCCTCGCCTCGGCCGGCGCGCTCGCGCTAGGCTGGCAGCTGCGTCC
>JANJTY010000109.1 GCA_024710865.1 Lysobacteraceae bacterium
CAGGGTTGCAACCAGCCCGATACCACCGGGTGCCAGCACCCGGCCCAGTTCCTCGAACACGCGCCCTGGGCGGCACCATTGCACCGCCAGGCTGGACCAAAGGAGGTCGATGCTGGCAGCGGCAAGCGGCAGGTGCTCGAGGTCCGCGCACACCGGCTCGAAGCCGCCGTCGCGTCCTGCGCGCATGTGCGCCCGCCCCAGCATGGCCGGGGCCAGGTCGAGCCCGACGATGCGCCCGCCCGGGCGCAGCCGCCGCAGGCTCTCCACGCCGAAGCCGGTACCGCAGCCGGCATCAAGCACCCAGCCGTCCGCATCGCCCCCGCCCGGCACGAGCCCCTCACCAAAGGCGGCAAGCCGGGTGCAGATCTCGCGCTGGATCATCGCGGCCTGGTCATAGCTGTGCGCGGCGCGCTCGAAGGCTGCGCGGATGTCGCGCCGCCGATGCGCATGGGCGTGATCGACGCCCTTCGTCGTCGCCGTCATGCGTCCCCCCTTGCGCCGACGAAGGCCAGGATGTGGCCTGCGCAGTCCGCCGCACGCGACACCGGCAGCGCATGGCCGCTGCCCTCCAGCACCTGCAGGCGCGCCTGCGGCAGGGCTTGTGCCAACCTGTAGGCCGCAGCCACGGGCATCAGCGCATCCTGGTCGCCGTGCAGCAGCAGCACCGGCTGACGGATCCCGCCCAGCAGCGGACGCAGGTCGGCCGCGGCCAGGATCGCCAGGCCGTCTTCGAATGGGTTCGGCGCGGCGGACCTGCCGACGCCAGAGCGTAGCCCGTCGTCGGCCGCCTGGCCAGCGCAGAGGCCCTCCTGCGCGCCCGGACTGAGGCACTGCGCCAGCGCCTGCTGTACCACCCGGCGTCGTGGCTCGCCCATGCATTGCAAGGCCAGGAAGCGCGCCAGTGTTGCCGCAGGTGCTGAGGCGTAGTCGCGCTGAAAGGCGTCGACCACGTCGGCCTGCAGCCCGGGCCAACCCGTGTCGTCTGCCACGAAGCGCGCCGTGCCGGCAAGCAGGACGAGGCGCGACACCTTGTGCGGATGGCGGCAGGCGATGTCGAGCGCGAGCATCGCCCCGAGCGACCAGCCCACCAGCACCGAAGCGTCGGCAAGGCCTGCGGCGAGGGCATCCGCCCAATCCTCCAGCCTGGCGGCTCGGACCGGAGGCGCCCCTTCATGTCCCGGCAGTGCCAGGGTGCGCACCACCTGCCCATGCAGACTGGCTTCGAGCGCAGCGTACACCCGTGGCGACATCGCCCAGCCATGCACCAGGGCGATTTCCGCAGCAACACCCGCGCATGCGGACGCAGCGGCGCGGGCCGGCGCGGACACGACAGGGGTCTCGATGGGGGCTGCAGTCATGGTTTGGGCGCAAACGCTGCGCACGGACGGAAAACGAATGGGCGTGCATTGTAAAGGCTCGCGCCGCTCCCACGGCGGGAGCAAACAGGGCGCGCCCTCCTGGTGGAGCTTCATGGCTTGCCGTGTCGGTGTCCCGGCGTTACCTTGGTCATCTGCCTGGCAAGCACGAGGAGTCCCGCGATGCCCACGCCTCACCTGGCCGACCCGCACGATGCCGCGCAGCTGCTGGCCTTGGTCGACGCACTGGTCCGCGAGCTGCATCCCGGCGCAATGCGCAGGGCGACGCTCGACTGCGCGCTCGACCGCGACCTCGGGCTCGACAGTCTCAGCCGGGTCGAACTGCTGGCCCGCATCGAGCGCCACTACGGCGTACGCCTGCCAACCACGGTGCTCGACAGCGCCGAAACGCCGCGCGACCTGCTTGCCGCCCTCGCCGATGCGCCCGCAGGCTCGCCGCTGTCCCAGGCCACACGGCGCGCAACCGGTGACGCGCCAGCCTCCACCTCAACCGTCACGGATCCAGTCAGCGAACCTTCGGCCGGCATGCCCTCAGGCGCGGCCACCTTGCTCGAGGTGCTCGACTGGCATCTCGCCCGCCACCCGGAGCGCTGCCACGTACGCTTCCTGGCCGGCGACGACGAGGTCGAGACCCTGAGCCATGCCGAACTCGCCAACGGCGCGCGCAAGGTCGCCGCCGCGCTGCGCGGCCTGGGCGTGCAACCGGGCGACTGTGTCGCGCTGATGCTGCCAACGGGGCTGGACTTCTTCCGCAGCTTCTTCGGCATCCTGTTCGCCGGCGCGGTGCCGGTGCCGATGTACCCGCCCGCACGACCGGCGCAGATCGAAGAGCACCTGCGCCGCCAGGCCGGCATCCTGCGCAACTGCGCGGCCCCTGTGCTGATCACCTTCGACCGTGTGCGCCCCCTGGCCAGCGCCCTCGCCGGGCTGGCGCCCGAGCTTGTGCATGTCACCACGCCCGCAGCGCTGGCGGCGTCCCCTGCCGCCAGCGCGCCCGCCGTGGCCTCGGCGCCGCGCCATCCGGCGCGCGCACGCGAACTCGCGCTCATCCAGTACACCTCGGGTTCCACCGGCGACCCCAAGGGCGTGGCGCTCAGCCACGCCAACCTGCTCGCCAACATCCGCGCCTGGGGGCTGGCCGCCAAGGTCGAGGCGCGCGACGTGTGCGTGAGCTGGCTGCCGCTATACCACGACATGGGCCTGATCGGCACGTGGCTCGGCAGTCTCTACC